>JBDTTY010000132.1:0-7041 GCA_040007975.1 Betaproteobacteria bacterium
GCGGCCATCGAGCGCGTGCTCGCCGATCCGGCGGCGCCGCGCACGCCGGACTTGGGCGGCCGCGCAACGACCGCCGATCTCGGACGTGCCATCGCGGCGGAAATTTGATGTGGATGTATCCTAGCTAGAATTGTCTCGCGGGCCGTGCCAGTTCAGGCGCTGCCTGCGGTTGCTTCAGGGAGAAATGCATGTCGTTGCTGATCGGAGTGCCCAGGGAGGTCTTCCCGGGCGAAAAGCGCGTGGCCACCGTGCCGGAGGTCGTCCTGAAGCTGATCAAGCAGGGCTTCCGCGTGGCCGTCGAAGCCGGTGCCGGTGACGCGGCGCAAATCAACGACGATGCCTATCGTGCCGCAGGCGCTGAAATCGTCGCGGACTGCGCGAAGGTCTGGGGGACGGCGGACATCGTCTTCAAGGTGCGTGCACCAAACAGTGAGGAAGTCGGCCTGCTTCGCGCCGGCCAGGTGCTGGTCAGCTTCATCTGGCCTGCGCAGAACCCGGACCTCATGCAGCAGCTCGCCGCGCGCAAGGTGACTGTCCTCGCCATGGACAGCGTGCCGCGCATCTCGCGCGCGCAGAAGCTCGACGCGTTGTCCTCGATGGCCAACATCGGCGGCTATCGCGCCGTCATCGAGGCGGCGCACGAATTCGGCCGCTTCTTCACCGGCTCGATCACGGCTGCGGGCAAGGTGCCGCCGGCCAAGGTCTTCGTCATCGGCGCCGGCGTTGCCGGCTTGGCGGCCATCGGCACCGCGTCCGGGTTAGGCGCTATCGTGCGCGCCAACGACACGCGGCCGGAAGTCGCCGACCAGATCAAATCGCTGGGCGGCGAGTACGTGCCGGTGGATTACGTGGAGGAAGGCAGTGGCGTCGGCGGCTACGCCAAGGTGATGAGCGAAGGCTTCCAGAAGGCACAGCGCGAGGTGTTCGCCAAGCAGGCGAAGGACGTCGACATCATCATCACGACGGCGCTCATTCCCGGCAAGCCGGCGCCGAAGCTCATCACTGAAGACATGGTCAAGTCGATGAAGCAGGGCAGCGTCATCGTCGACATGGCAGCCGAGCAGGGCGGCAACTGCGAGTTGACGGTGCCGGGCGAGGTCGTCGTGCGCCATGGCGTCACCATCGTCGGCTACAAGGACCTGCCCAGTCGTCTCGCGAAGCAGGCGTCCACGCTGTACGCGACGAACCTCTTCCGCCTGATGGAAGACATGATCAAGACCAAGAGCATCGAAGGCGATGTGGTCAAGATCGACATGGCGGATGAAGTCCTGCGCGGCACCACCGTGATCAATCAGGGCGAAGTCACGTGGCCGCCGCCGCCCCCTAAGCTGTCCGCAGCGCCACCCGCCGCGGCCAAGCCCGCCGCAGTCATTCCCAAGGCGAAGGGGCATGGCCACGGTGCGGCGAGCGGCCCGATGTCCGGTACCAAGACGGCGGTGATTTTCGGCGTCGGTGCGCTGCTGTTCCTGCTCGTAGGCCGTTTCGCGCCGCCGTCCTTCCTTGGCCACTTCACCGTGTTCATTCTCGCGTGCTTCGTCGGCTACATGGTGGTGTGGAACGTGAAGCCCGCGCTGCATACGCCGCTGATGAGCGTGACCAATGCGGTCAGCAGCATCATCGCGATCGGCGCGTTGGTGCAGATTGCGCCGGACTTGTCGAAGATTTCCGCCGATCTCACGCGGCCAGACGAGTGGATCCGGTGGCTGTCGGTGGGCGCCATTGCCCTGGCCACGATCAACATGTTCGGCGGCTTCGCCGTAACCCAGCGCATGCTGGCAATGTTCCGCAAGTAAGGACAAGAGAACATGACCTCCAGCCTCTCCACGGTCTCCTACATCGGAGCCACGATCCTCTTCATCCTGTGCCTGGGCGGCCTCTCCAACCAGGAGACGGCGCGACGCGGCAACCTGTACGGCATGATCGGCATGACGATCGCCGTGGTAGCGACGATCTTCGGCGTGCAGGTTACGCCGGCCGGCCTGCCGTACATCATCGGCGCCATGGCGGTGGGTGCGGCTATCGGCCTCTATGCCTCGCGCGTCGTGCAGATGACGCAGATGCCCGAACTCGTCGCGCTGATGCACAGCCTGGTCGGCCTCGCCGCCATGCTGGTGGGCTATGCCAACTTCGTCGATCCCGCGGTGGCGGTCGGGCTGACACCGGCGGAAAACACGATTCACGAAATCGAGATGTACATTGGCGTGCTGATCGGCGCGGTGACGTTCTCCGGATCGGTGATTGCCTTCGGCAAGCTTTCCGCCCGGATCAGTGGCAAGCCGGTCCTGTTGCCGGGGCGGCATTTCTTAAACCTCGCCGGGCTGCTGGGCGTCCTCTACTTCGGTTACGCGTTCGTCAACGCGCACGGCGTGGCCGATGCGATGTTGCCGATGATCGTGATGACCGTCATTGCGCTGCTGTTCGGCGTGCACATGGTGATGGCCATCGGCGGCGCCGACATGCCGGTCGTCGTGTCGATGCTCAACAGCTATTCGGGCTGGGCGGCCGCCGCCACCGGCTTCATGCTCAACAACGACCTGCTGATCGTGGTTGGCGCACTGGTCGGTTCGAGCGGCGCGATCCTGTCGTACATCATGTGTTCGGCGATGAACCGCAATTTCCTCTCCGTGATCGCCGGCGGCTTCGGCACCGACGGCGGCGCGTCGCCTGCAGCGGCGGGAGGCGCGCAACCCGCGGGTGAAGTAAACCCGATCCTGGCCGTAGAGACGGCCGAGATGCTGAAGGATGCGAAGAGCGTGATCATCGTCCCGGGTTACGGGATGGCGGTTGCCCAGGCGCAGCACACGGTCAACGAGATCACGCAGGTGCTGCGCGCGAAGGGCATCAACGTTCGCTTTGGCATCCATCCCGTTGCAGGCCGGATGCCCGGCCACATGAACGTGCTGCTGGCCGAAGCCAAGGTGCCTTACGACATCGTGTTCGAGATGGACGAGTTGAACGACGACTTTCCGGCCACCGACGTCGCGATGATCATCGGTGCCAACGACATCGTGAACCCGGGAGCGCAGGACGATCCGACGAGCCCGATCGCCGGTATGCCGGTGCTCGAAGTGTGGAAGGCCAAGAACTCGATCGTAATGAAACGCAGCATGGCCTCCGGCTATGCCGGCGTGGACAATCCGCTGTTCTACAAGGAGAACAACCGGATGCTGTTCGGCGATGCCAAGAAGATGCTGGACGAGGTTTTGACTGCGCTGAAATCTTGATCGCACGCGTGCGTGAGCGCAAATTGTGGTGGGGTGTAGCCCTCGGTCTCATGCTGTGCGCATCGGCGTCGTGATGTGCGCAGGGTTGCCCACTGGCGCCTGAATTGCGCAAATGACCGGGCCATTGACACACCTGACGGTGTTCGACCTGTCCCATGTTCTCGCGGGCCCGTGGTGCACGCAGCTGCTCGCTGATCTTGGCGCGACGGTGATCAAGATCGAAAAGCCGGGCAGTGGCGACGACTCGCGCGGCCTTGCCGCGGCAGGCATCGCGCAAACGAGAATCCCCTGAAGCCATTCGATCGTCGCGGTGGATTCTGGGCGGCCTATGCGGCGCTGGCGCTGGTCTGCGCGTGGGTGGCATGGCGCTTGTTTCCATTGGCCATTCCGTTGGTGCATCTCGACATCACATTTTCACGCGAGGCGGCACTGACCAAAGCGCAGGTGCTGGCGACGACGCAACCGTTGGCACCCGAAGGCGCGCGCGCGGCCGCCGTGTTCGATCACGATGATGGCGCGCAAAACTATATCGAGCTCGAAGGCGGCGGCAAAGAGGCGTTTGCGCGTCTGGTGGACGGCGGTCTCTATGCGCCCTATTGGTGGGATGTGCGCCTGTTCCTGCCCGGCGCCATCGACGAGGCATCGGTGCGCTTTCGCCCGGATGGTGCGCTCGACGGCTTTTCCCGGCGCCTCGCCGAAACGCACGTGCGCGACCCCGCGACCAAGGCGCTGACCGCCGACGCCGCGCTGACGCTAGCGCGTGCCGCCGCGACCACGACGTGGGGTGTGAATCTCACGCCGTATCGACAGATCGAAACAGCCACGCAAACGCGCACCACTGGGCGCGTGGATCATCGCTTCGTCTTCGAGCGCGACGAGGCATTTGGCGAGGGTCGCATTCGGTTGCAATTGGCCGTTGCGGGCGACGAATTGGTCGAAGTTGCCCCTTCGTTCTTCGTGCCCGAAAGTTTCGATCGCCGCTTCGCCGAGCGCCGCAGTACCAACAATTCGATTGCCGCGGTGGCCAGTATCGCGGCCGGTGTCCTCTATGGCTTGGTGGGGTGCATTCTGGGTGCGCTGTGGTTGCTGCGCTCGCGCATGCTGCTGGTGCGCCCGGCGCTGGCGGCCGGCTTTGTTGTCGGATTGTTACTAGGGGCGGCATCGCTCGCCAACTATCCCGCCGCTTGGTTTGCGTTTTCCACCACCAGCGAAGCGGACATGTTCTGGGTGCGCGAGATCGGGAAGGCATTGGCCACAGTTATCGGCGCGGGGCTGGCCCTGGGACTCGTGTTCATGGCCGCCGAAGGATTGACTCGACGCGCCTTTCCGCATCAGCCGCAGCTGTGGCAACTGTGGTCGCGTGACGCAGGCGGCAGTGTGCCGGTTGCGGGCCGCACGGCCGGCGGCTATCTGTTCGTCCCGATCGAATTGGCCCTGGTTGCGCTGTTTTATTACGCCACCAACCGTTGGCTTGGCTGGTGGCAGCCCTCCGAAGCGCTGACGGACCCCAACATCCTGTCGGCGGCGGTGCCCGCGCTGATGCCGATCGCGATGTCATTGCAGGCGGGGTTCATGGAGGAGTGCCTGTTCCGCGCGATTCCGCTCGCATTGGGCGCGCTGGTGGGCGCCCATTTTGGTCATCGCCGCGTGGGCATCGCCATTGCATTCGTGCTGCAGGCGGCGGTTTTCGGCGCGGCGCATGCCAACTATCCGGGCTTTCCCGCGTATTCGAGGCTCGTCGAGCTGATCTTGCCGTCGATGTTGTGGGCGCTGATTTTTCTGCGCTACGGATTGCTGCCAACGATCCTGCTGCACACGTTGTTCGACCTCGTGTTGTTTTCTATACCGCTGTTTCTGATTGTTGCTCCGGCGGCGAAAGTGCAGCAACTGCTGGTGATCGGCGCCGCATTGATACCGGCGGGAATCGTGATCGCGCGGCGGGTACAACAAGGCGCATGGGCCGCGTTGCCGGCCAGATTGTGGAACGGTGCGTGGCAACCGCGCGTGGTGGCCGCCAATGTTGACGTGACACCGCCGCCGATCACGGTGGCCGGCGAGTCGCCGACGTTACGGCGCGCTCTGCCCGTGCTCGGGTTGCTGGGATTGGCGGCATGGCTTGCCTTCACGCCGTGGCGCGCCGACGCACCTGCGTTGGCCATCGATCGCGCGGCGGCGTTGACCGCCGCCGAATCGGCGCTGCGGACCCGTGGCGTCGTGTTGGACGCGCAGTGGCAGCGGATGGCGCTGCCTCGGCACGTACTGGCCGAACCATCGGCACGCGTGGCCCACACCTTTGTGTGGCGCAAAGCCGGCGCGGACATGTATCACACGTTGATCGGCAATACGCTGGCGCCACCGTTGTGGGAAGTGCGCTTCGCGCGCTTCGATGGTGATGTCGCCGAACGCGCGGAAGAGTGGCGCGTCAGCGTCACCGGTGACGGCGCGATTCGGCAGATTGTGCATCGACTGCCGGAGGCGCGCGCAGGTGCGTCGCTCGAGCAGCCCGCCGCACTGCTGGTGGCGCAGCGTGCGATCCAGGACGCGTTCGGTATCGATCCTGCGGCGCTGGTATTTCGTTCGGCCGATGCCACACAGCAACCCGCCCGTCGCGATTGGGTGATTGCGTTTGCCGATCCGCGCATCAACCTTCCCGACGGTGGCGAAGCGCGCGTACAAATCACGCTGGCGGGTGACGAAGTGATCGGTGCGGGACGCTATGTATTCGTGCCCGAAGCATGGCAGCGCCGCGAAGCGGAGAAAAGCGGCGAGCACGAAGTATTGGCGATGGCGGCATCGGCTGTGATCGCACTCACCACACTTGCGGCACTGATCTTCGCCGTCGTGGCATGGAATCGCGGTCAGTGCGATCGCCGCGCGCTGATGACGGTTGGCGTCATCACCCTGATCGGGCTGATCGGCACCGGACTCTTCGGCTTGCCCGCGCTCTACATGCAATTGCAAAACATCGAGCCCATCGGCACGCAGGTCGCGCTTGCGTTGCTGGGCGGATTGGCCGGCCGGGTGGCCGCGGCGCTATTGATCGGGCTCCTGGCCGGAGTGGGAGTTTTCCATGCGCGCCAACTGGACGCGGCCGGTGGCGGACGCAAGCTGTCGCCGTGGATCGCCGGCGGCGCTGCAGCACTTGCGTTGCGAGGTTTCGTCGCAGCGATCGAGGCCCTGGCGCCCGCGACGACGCCGCTATGGCCAGAGCAAGGGGCATGGGCGTTGGCGTGGCCGGGCGGGGCGCTGGTCGGTACGGCCTCGGCCTTCGTGATCACGGTCACGGTCGGATTGTTCGTTCTCGCGCTGTTTGCACGCATCACGGCGCATTGGACGCGCCGCGTACCGCTGGCCATGGCGATTGTGGTGCTGCTGACGACGGCTTCTGCGCTGTCTGCCGTACGCGAACTCGGCCCCGCCCTCGCCACCGGATTGCTGGGCGGCGTCACGACGTTTGCGCTGATCGCACTGGTGCTGCGACACGACGGGCGCGCGATGCCGGTGTTTGTGGCGACCGGCCTCGTTCTGGCCGGAGCGCAGGGGGCAGTATTGACGGCGCAGCCGTTGGCGTGGGTGCTGTTCGCCGCGTCGGCGTTGATGCTTGGAGGATTGACGTGGGCCGCGATCCGTTATCTGCATCGTGCGCCGATTGCCATCCCACAAGACAACGGCGCGGGGCCCTGAAGGTCGCCGCGCCGCTGGTGTCGCTACAAAAACAATTGCTTTACTTGAGCGTCGCCCACTGCGGCGTGACGAAGTTGTCCGCACGATGCGGAACGGTGACCGTACTGCGCGATGCCCAAGGGCGAAGCGGCGA
>JBDTTY010000133.1:0-7028 GCA_040007975.1 Betaproteobacteria bacterium
ACGATCGAATACTTTCAGTTGGATGATGGCGGCGACACGACCAAAGCCGTGCAGAACGTCAAGAAGCTGATCCAGGAAAATAATATCGACGCGTTGATCGGACCGTCCACCACGCCCAATGCGCTGGCGATTCTCGACATCATCGCGGACGCCAAGGTGCCGATGATGGCGACGGTCGGCACGTCGGCCGTCGTTGAGCCACTCGACGCGAAAAAGCGCTGGGTGTTCAAGACCACGCAAAACGATGACCTAATCGCCGGCGCGCTGCTGAAGCACATGGTGAAAAATGGCGTCAAGACCATCGGTTTCATCGGCTTCAATGATCCGTACGGCGAAAATTGGTTCAAGGTGTTTGTGCCGATGGCGGAAAAGGTGGGCATCAGCGTCGTGGCCAGTGAGCGTTACGGTCGTACCGACCAGAGCGTGACCGGACAATCGTTGAAACTCATTGCTGCCAAGCCGGATGCCGTGTTGATCGCGGCCGTGGGGGGGCCTGCGGTGCTGCCACAGGCAACGCTGTTCGATCAGGGTTACAAGGGCCGGATCTACCAAACGCACGCGGTGGCGACCGAGGATTTCATCAAGCTTGGCAAGGACAAGGTCGAAGGGACGGTGCTGGCAGCGGGTCCGATGCTCGTCATCGACGAAATTCCCGACAGCAATCCGACCAGGAAGGTGGCGCAGGGCTACATCGCGGCGTACGAAAAGCAGTTCGGCACCAAGCCCGCCACGTTCGGTGCCAACACGTGGGACGGCGGACTGCTGCTCGAACGGGCAATTCCGACCGCATTGAAAGCGGGCAAGCCCGGCACCGAGGCGTTTCGTTCGGCGCTGCGCGATGCTCTCGAGAAAGAGCGCGATGTCGTGGGTACGCAAGGCGTGTTCAACATGTCCGCAACCAACCACAATGGCATGGACGAACGCGCACGCGTACTCGTCATCGTCCGCGACGGCAAGTTCCGGTTGCTGCCGGAATAATCATGACGCAACAGGGCCGACGTGCTGTTCGCACCACGCCGCGACGCGCTGACGACCGCGCGTCGCGCACCAACGCATGCGGATCGTAGGCATTTTGCTTGCAGGCGGCGAAGGGGCGCGCTTCGGTGGCGCTAAGCTGTTGGCACCGTTGCCTGTCGCGTCGCACGGGGCGGCAGCCGGAACCCCCATCGGTGCGGCGTCGTGCATACATCTGATGGCGGCGCTTAACGAAGTCGTTGCTGTCACGCGTCCGCGTGATCCGATGTTGGCGGGCGTGCTGCGCGACACCGGCGCACGGGTCGTGGAGTGCGCGCATGCACGCGATGGCATGGGCGCCAGTCTCGCGTGTGGCGTGGCCGCTGCACCGGATGCCGACGGCTGGATCGTCGCGCTTGCCGACATGCCGTGGATCGCGCCGGCCACGATCATTCGCGTCGTCGACACACTGGACAACGGTGCCGAAATCGTCGCGCCGGCGTGGAACGGTCAACGCGGGCATCCGGTCGGCTTTGCCAAGTCCTATGGCCCGTTGCTGGGCGCGTTGACCGGAGATGATGGCGCACGCGCGGTGATCGCCGCACGGCAATGGGTGCTGCAATTGGTCGACGTCGATGATCCGGGCATCATGCGCGACATCGATCGACCCGAGGATCTACACATGGCCCCATAGTCGAGGCTTCAGCCTCGCGAGATATTAATCGAGGCTGAAGCCTCGTCTACAGATGCCGGGAACTTGAGCCGATGCTGTCAAGGTTCGCCGGCCCGCTGCCACAAGTCGCCCTGGCGGTCACCGCCGAGGTAGAGGTGCTCCTGCATCCGCCACCACGAACGCAAGTCGCTCTCCATCAGCGGATGCGATATCAGAAATCCCTGCGCCTCCTCGCAGCCCAAAGCCTTCAGGTAGTTGAACTGGGCGGCGGTCTCGATGCCTTCGGCAATGCACCGCAATCCCAGCGAGTGGGCCAACGCGATGATTGCCTGCGTGATTGCCTCGTCGTTGCGATTCTTGTCGAGGCCATGCACGAAGCGTTGGTCGATCTTGATGCCTTGAATCGGCAGTCGCGCGAGATAGGACAGACTTGAATAGCCGGTACCGAAGTCGTCGATCGTGATCGACACTCCCAGCTGCTTCAACTTCATCAGCGTGGCGACCGCCTTCTCCGGGTGCGTGATGATCACGCTTTCGGTGATTTCAAGATCGAGATGGCGCGCCGCAAGACCGCTGCTGGCCAACGCATCCTCGACGATCGACAGCCAACTGTCATGCTGCAGCTGTTGCACCGAAAGATTGACGGACAGGCGCAGCGGCATATGGTGCTTGTGCCATTGCACCACCTGGCGACACGCATCGCGCAGCACGCGCGCGCCCAGTGCCTGAATCATTCCGGACTCCTCCGCCACCGGGATGAATTCGTTCGGCGAGATCACGCCGCGCTGCGGGTCGCGCCAGCGCAGCAGTGCTTCGACGCCGCAGGCGCGGCCAGTCTGCATTTCGATCTGTGGTTGATAGACCAGAAAAAATTCGTCGTCCATCAAGCCGCGGCGCATGTCGGTTTCGAGTTGCAGGCGCAGCTGGACGCGCGTGTTCATGTCGGCCGTGAAAAAGCGGAACGCATTGCGCCCGGCATCCTTGGCGGCGTACATCGCCGTATCGGCTTGCTTGATCAGCGCGACGCCGTCCGTCGCATCCGTCGGATAAATTGCCACGCCTGCCGACAGCGTCAATGTCGGCATCTGATCCGCTAACCGGAACGGCGCGAGGAATGCATCACGAATGCGATTGACTACCACCATCACTTCGCCTATCGCTTGCTCGGGGTCGAGCCCCGGCAGAATCACCACAAATTCGTCACCGCCCAGTCGCGCCACAGTGTCGGATTCCCGCACCGCACCGGTTAGCCGTTGCGCGATCGACTGCAGCAATTGATCGCCAGCATCGTGGCCCAGTGTGTCGTTGATGCGTTTGAAATGATCGAAGTCAAGAAAAATGCACGCGACCTGGGTGCCGTCACGCTGGGCTTGCGCCAAAATCTGTTTCAGCCGCTGGTTCAACAGCGATCGGTTGGGCAGGCCGGTCAGGATGTCATGTTGCGCCAGCCGATAGGCATGCGCGGTGGCAATTTCCAGCTCCTTGGTGCGCTGCGCCACCTTTTCTTCCAAGGTGCGCTGATAGCTCGCCACCTCCGACTGGGATTCGGAAAGCTTTTGCGTCATGTGGTTGAACGTGTGGGTCAGCAAACCCATTTCGTCGGTCGAATGCACGGGCACGTAGACGTCGAGGCGGCCTGATCCCACTGCGCGCGCCGCCCGCATCAGGCGCCGCATCGGCGCGACGATGCGGCGCGTGAGCAGCAGCGAGGCGAGGATGGCAAACACGACAAGCAACGCCACGACCCCGATCGCGCCGACCATCTGCTCGCGAAATTGCTTGCGCTGATATTCAAAGGTCATCCCGAGTCGGATCGAACCGATGGGTACTACGGCAGCCATCGTTTTCTTGTCAGCGGGGAAATACGTGTCGCCGACAAGCGAACGCGCCGACGCGAGCGGATTGGCCACCGGCGCCACCAGTTCGAGATAGCGGTGGCTGCCCAGCTTTATGTCCTGCGACGTGACGCGACTCACACTTGCGCTGTCCGACGGCGCCGGGAATGATGGCCACGGTTCCTTGGCCAGCAGCGAGGCAAAGCGTCTTTCGACCAACAACTGTCCACGCTGGTCGGCGACCGCGACATAGGCCACTTCCGGGTTGCTCGAAAGACTTTCAAGCAACTGCTCCAACGCGTCCTTGTCGGCGGTGTACAACGCGTATTCGGCCATTTCGGCCACCACACCGAGCAGCGAACTACCGTGCGCGCGCAGTTGCTGTTCTTCGTCGCGCCATTGCTGCGAAAAGTGGAAGGCGGTAACGGCGACAGCAGTGAGGAAGATAAGGCCGATCGTGAGCAGGTTGAGCTTGGTCAGCAACCCCATCTTCACCGGCGGAAGATTGAGCGTCGTGATCGTGTCGCCGGCGAGCGGAGACAAGTGCTTGCGCAGGGCGTGGCGCACTGTCTTCATTCCGGCACGCGCTCGACCATGCGCAGCGTGTCGGCATCCCAATGTACCCGCAGAAGTTCCGCCGAACGCAAGTTGACCAACACACGTGACTTTGCGGCAGGCGGCGACGGCGTACGATTTCCGCCGTGCTGGCGCAACCCCAGCGCCAGACAATAGCGCCCGAGATCCGGATAGTCCCAATCGATCGCGTACAACGAACCGGCGCGAACCCACCCCTCGTTGGGGCCGATCAACGGAATGAAGTTGCGAAACGAAAACAGCAACAGCGCCCGCGAGTGTTCGCGCGCAAAAACGGTGGTGTCGGGCAGCGCCTGCAGCACGTCGGATTTGTTGTTCAGCCGATGGAGTGCGGCCGGCAGTGCGCTTGGCGAGCCTACGGGTTCGAGGTTCGGTTGAAACCCGGCGCGCCTGAGCGCACCGGCGACGTCGGAAGCACGCCGTTCATTTTGTGCCGGATCATAGAGCAGCCCCACTGAATGCGCCTGTGGTAGCAGGCGCTTCAGCCAATGGATGTGCGTTTCGATCGGTACTTCGAGCGGCACCACCAGGGCGTTGGCCGGGAGCTTGCCGTCGTCGCTGCTCACCGCCATGCAGTTGACCGTCGTGGCCACGGTCGTCGTCCGCGCGACCAGTGCCGAGGCTCGCCCGCCGAGCGCAATGATGACGCTGTCACGGCCGGCGCGGGTGATCGCACTGGTGAGCGTCGGGTCATTGTCACCGGTGACTTCATACGCTTCTACCGGCAATCCATGTTTTTGGATGCCGGCAAGTGCTTGCCGATACTGCGTGCCATCGTTCGATGACAAGACCAATACGCGTTGCGCCAACGCGGGGCCGGCAAGCACGCTGACGAATGCCAGAAGCAATCGTCCGCAAACGTTCACCGCGGCGCCCATGCTCATCGGCCGATGCTCTGCACGAGATTGCCTTCGTTGCAATTGTCGTCACAGGCCACGCGCGCGCGCAAACCGTCCCCCATCACGTGCCCGTCGTAGCGACCTTCGATCCAGGCCAGCGTGCCGGTGGATCGATTGCAATTGTCATCAAACACCGAATTGTACGGTGCGCTCGGCAGATGTTTGGTCCAAGACAGGTAAACGGCGACGACCGGGCAATCATCCGTACGCCATTTGGCGAGCGCCTTGGGCACGGTATGGAAGCTTATGGTCACGCGGGCTGGTTGCTGAATGTTAGATTACAAAGGACGGAACCCGTCTGCGCGCTAATCGCGCGGCCGACATGCCCCCGACGCTGCCAGGATGGGCTCGGATTGCTGACCTAAAGCATACACCGTGCCATGGGTGGCTACGCCCGCGGCTTATGGTCGGATCGACGGGCCCGGCCCGTGGTTCAGAGCGCCGAAACCGGGATCTTGCCGATCCTCGTCTGCCACTCACGGGGGCCGGTGCGATGGACCGACTCGCCCCGCGCATCGACGGCCACGGTGACCGGCATGTCGTTCACGTCGAACTCGTAAATCGCTTCCATTCCGAGGTCGGCAAAGGCGACTACGCGCGAGGCGCGAATCGCCTTTGACACGAGATACGCGGCACCACCCACGGCCATCAGGTATGCCGCGCCATGCTTGCGAATGGCCTCGATGCCCACAGGGCCGCGCTCGGCCTTGCCGATCATTGCGATCAGGCCACACTCGGCGAGCATCATTTCGGTGAACTGGTCCATACGCGTGGCAGTGGTGGGGCCGGCGGGGCCGACCACTTCGTCGCGCACCGGGTCCACCGGACCGACGTAATAGATCGCGCGATTGCGAAAATCGAGACCCGCCGGCAAAGGCTTGCCGCGTGCGAAATGATCGGCGATACGCTTGTGGGCGGCATCACGTCCGGTCAGCATTTTGCCGTTGAGCAGCAACGTTTCACCCGGCTTCCAGGTGGCGACCTCTTCACGCGTCAGCGTATCGAGTTGTACCCGCCGGGCCGTCGGCGACGGCGTCCAGTGCACATCGGGCCAGCGCGCGAGATCGGGTGGCACGAGCTGTGCTGCGCCGCTGCCATCGAGTGTGAAATGCGCGTGGCGCGTGGCCGCGCAATTGGGAATCATGCCAACAGGCTTCGATACCGCATGCGTCGGGTAATCGAGAATCTTCACGTCCAGCACGGTGGCAAGCCCGCCCAATCCCTGTGCGCCGATGCCAAGCGCATTGACCTTCTCGTGGAGCTCGATCCGCAATTCCTCGATGCCACTGGCCGGCCCACGGCGCAGAAGGTCATGCATGTCGATCGGTTCCATCAGCGATTCCTTGGCCATCAGCATCGCCTTCTCGGCACTGCCACCGATGCCCAGACCCAGCATGCCGGGCGGACACCAGCCAGCGCCCATCGTAGGAACCGTCTGCAGGACCCAGTCGACGATCGAGTCCGACGGATTCAGCATCACGAATTTAGACTTGTTTTCCGAACCGCCACCCTTGGCCGCGATCTTCACGTCAACCGTGGCACCCGGAACGATTTCGTAGTGAACGACGGCCGGTGTGTTGTCGCGCGTGTTCTTGCGCGTGCCTGTCGGATCCGCCACGATCGATGCGCGAAGCCGGTTGTCGGGATTCATGTACGCGAGTCGCACGCCTTCGTTGATCATGTCCGTCAACGACAACGTGACGCCTTCCCAGCGCACGTCCATGCCCACCTTGACGAACGCGACGACGATGCCCGTGTCCTGACAGATCGGACGGTGGCCTTCCGCACACATCCGCGAATTGGTCAGGATCTGGGCAATCGCGTCCTTGGCCGCGGGCGACTCCTCGGCGCGATACGCGGCACCCAACGCCTCGATGTAGTCGAGCGGGTGATAGTACGAAATGAACTGCAGCGCGTCGGCGACGCTCTGAATCAGGTCCTGTTGCCGAATCACGGTCATTGCAATGCCTTCGGCAAGTCGGTCGGAATATCATGGGTGCTCGAGCGGTGGGGCCGCGCCGCCTGCGGCATCAAACGGTCGACCCCCGCGATGGCCAGTGCGGACAGCAGAAA
>JBDTTY010000134.1:0-7021 GCA_040007975.1 Betaproteobacteria bacterium
CGTTGGTACGGGCTATGGTCGCGCCCGCCTCCCATTTTCAAAAGAACACGTCCGCTCGGAGATTCTTTGCCACGGGCTCGGTGCGCACGTCATGTACCCGGGCACCGCGACGGTTCTCGACATCGGCGGACAGGATACCAAGGCGATCCAGGTTGACCCGCACGGCATCGTCGAAAGCTTTCAGATGAACGACCGCTGCGCCGCTGGCTGCGGTCGGTATCTTGGCTACATTGCCGACGAAATGAACATGGGCCTGCACGAACTCGGGCCGATGGCCATGAAATCCACCAAAAAGATCCGCATCAATTCCACCTGTACGGTTTTTGCCGGTGCCGAGTTACGCGATCGACTATCTTTGGGCGACAAGCGTGAGGACATCATGGCCGGGCTGCATCGCGCGATCATCCTGCGCGCCATGTCGATCCTCGCGCGCTCCGGCGGGATTCGCGACGAATTTACCTTCACGGGCGGTGTCGCCAAAAACGAGGCTGCCGTCAAGGCATTGCAAGAGCTCGTTCACGAGAACTACGGCAAGCTCACTCTTAACATCGATCCCGACTCAATCTTTACCGGTGCACTTGGCGGCGCCACATTCGCGTGGCGCGCGGTGGTCGAGGAAGGCAAAGCCGCCGAGGCTCGCGCTTAAGGAGGGAACGCATGACAATTACCATCGGCATCGATATCGGGTCTGGCGCAGTCAAATCGGTGCTGTTTCGCACCGGAGCCGGCCAGCCGGAGTGGCTCGCCCGACGATGCGAACGGATCCGTCGCCGCGATCCGATGACACTTGCGCAGGAAGGCTACGACGGCGTTCTCGCCGACGCCTGTCTTCTGCCTGCCGACGTCGACTACACGGCAACCACGGGTGAAGGCGAGAACGTCAAGTTCGCTACGGGCCATTTCTACTCGATGACCACGCATGCGCGTGGTGGCGTATTCCTCGAACCTGCAGCACGTGCCGTCGTTGATATCGGTGCGCTGAATGGCCGCGCAATCTATGTCGACGAACGTGGCAAAGTCCTAGCCTACAAGATGACCAGCCAGTGCGCCTCCGGATCCGGGCAATTTCTTGAGAATATTGCCCGATACCTGGGCGTCGCGGTCGAGGAAATCGGCGCGCTGTCCATGAGCTCCCAGAATCCCGAGAAGTGCAGTTCGATCTGCGCGGTGCTGGCCGAGACGGATGTGATCAACATGGTGTCGCGCGGTATTGCAACGCCCGACGTTCTCAAGGGCATCCACTTGTCGATGGCCTCACGGATCGTCAAATTGCTGAAGGTCACCGGCATCAAGGATGGCACGGCGCTGGTCACTGGCGGTCTCGCGCTCGACACTGGTCTGGTGGCCGCGATCCAGGAGGAAATGGTCAACGAAAAGGTAAACATCAAACCGGTCAGCCATCCGGACTCCATCTACGCCGGTGCGATCGGCGCCGCATTGTGGGGCGCATTTCGACACGGCAAGCTGCGCGGACTTGCGCAGCGTGCCGCCGCCTGATTTTAACGAAAGGAAATGGTATGGCTTTGCTCATCAACGACGGCTGCACCGCATGCGATGCATGCAAGCCAGTGTGCCCCAATGAAGCAATCAGCGTCGGCGACCCTTACTATGTAATCGATCCATTGCGCTGCACGGAATGCGTCGGCGCGGAAGACGAACCGCAATGCAAGCTCGTGTGTCCGGCGGACTGCATCGTCAGCCACCCCGATTTTGCGGAGACACCCGACGAGCTCATGACGAAGTATGAGTCGCTGCGCAGCTGACTCAGCCAGGCGCGCCTACCCGTAATGCCGCGCGCTTGCCGCGGACGACGGCGGCAAGCGTCCCCATCACAAATGCCGCGAGTGCTATCGCGGAAAGGACGCCACCCACGCGGCGCCAACCGAAATCACCGGTTAGGTCGCCCCCGAGCCGGATAGCGAGAGACAGTTGCAGCAGCACCAGTGGCACGTAGAACGTCACATGGTAGGGAACGGCGGCGCGAACCACCGACGGCACGATCACGGGGGCGTGGCCAAACACCATCGAGAACACAAAGCCCAGTGCGAGCGCGTGCAGCGATGCATCGTAGCCGGCACTGCCAGGTGCCAATCCTCCGGCCGCAATCACGATCCCGCCGCCGAGGGCCAGCCAGACGTAGCCCGACAACATGCATACGGCGATGAAGCGGGTCAAGCCGCTGGACCGGACGGTGCGCCGGGCGACGTCCTGCTTCAAAAGCCAGATGGATAGCGCCACCAGTCCGAGGGCAAACAGTTGTGTTCCCCAGCCCCAGGCTGCAAAGAACAAGCCGGCACCGATAACCGCGAGGATTACAGCGAATACGCGTTGGGCGACTGGTGACGGTGGCAGGAAGCGCGACAACTCGAGTCGCTCTCCGGCAATCGTCAGGATCAGGAAAGCAAGCCACCATAGGACAACTTCGTGCACCGGCCAACCCGCCACCCAAAGCAGGTTGCCGATCACCCACGACAATGCACCCGCAGCCATCGTCCACGTGAACAACGCGCTCTGCCGACGCACGATATCGAGCGACGCTGTGAGCAGCACGAGACTCGCCACCAACACGAGTCCCCCCGCAACTCGCGGAAACCCTGTGACGGCAGCGATACCCCCGCATCCTGCGCACAAGGCCCCCAGGTAGGCCCACCGGCGGCCGATCGCTACTGCGCGCTCAAGTGAAATCACGGTGCCGAGAAAGCCTCAGATCATCAGTGGACCATGTAACGCACTTGCCGCCACCGCGACATCCGGTACGCCAACGCCAAGCCGCGCCAGCCCGGCGCCCGTGCCGACGACGAATGCCACAAAGCCCAGCGCCAACAGCGGGAGACGCTGCACCGGCGTCAGGTCACCGGCCACAGCGCACCATCAACATGCGGCGTCTGCGCGATGCAATAGTAGCGGCATCGACAGTGGCGTGGATTGTGGAAGGGATCATCACGGATCGTCTGGGGGCTCGAAGCGACAACGCATCAAAAGGTCCAGCCGAAATGTTCCTTTGCGATGCCCGTCATGCGGTCAGGCGTCCACGGCGGATCCCAGACCAGATCAACGACGATCTGGGTCGCAACGGGTACGATCGCCGCGATCGCAGTGCGCACGTTCTCCACGATCATGTCGACCATCGGGCAAGCTGCCGTAGTCATCGTCAGGTCCACCCGGACGACACTGTCCAAGACATCGATACCGTACACCAAACCCAGGTCGACAATGTTCATGCCGGCCTCCGGGTCATCGACCTGCCGCAGCGCTTCGCGCACAGCATCGTCGTCGGGCATCGCCATTGCGCTCACGGCGCAAGTGGCCGGATGAAGGCAAGGCGCTGCGACGCCACGAAGCCGGCGTCATAAAGAAAACCCAGCAGATCGAGGTCGCGCGGGGCCACGACGGTCTCGACACGCTCGACCTTGAGTGCAGCGAGATTCGAAAATAGCTGTGCCAGCAGCGCACGACCGGCGCCGCGTCCGCGCGCGTCAGGATCGACGCCAATTGTGTCGACGACCGCCACCGGTTCGGTGCGACCAAAGTCGCCCAGATCGGCGCGCGCCATCAGGTATCCGACGATTCGATCGTCGATCCGCGCCGTCAATGACATTCGGATTCCGGCGTCCGTCATCGCCTCATCCAGCTTGTTGCGAATGTACGCGTCGCGGCGACGGCCGGTGAGTCCCGCGTCAATGCGCGTGATGCTCTCCAGATCATCCGCACCCATTGTCCGCACGCTGGGGCCGTTGCTTGTTAGTCGTTCGTAGTCGTTGTGCTCGAGTCGACCGAAGTCGATCTCGCGCGTTGCATCGGTCGTGGCGGCAAGTGATATCGCATCCTCGCGCTCCGGCATATATGTGCCCTGGCCCAATGCACATTCGACAATGCCTTCCGGCGCCCGCGTGAACGCCATGGCGTCCAGCCATTTCAGCATCGGATGGTCATTCCATGCCGCGGCAGTGCGCAGCGTCTGCACTCCGTGCCGCCTCCCCCACGTCACGAGCGCCGCCAGCAGTTGCTGCCCGACATGGTGCCCGCGGATGTCCGCGCGCACACCGATCATCTCGATCCGAAGTCCACGCTCGACGCGACCGAACTCGCCTTCGAGAACGCGGGCCAGGATGTAGCCGGCCACGCCATCCTCGTCCACTGCTGCCAGTTGCGCGTGCAGGTTCGGTGCCTTGATGGCTACCGCAAGCCGACGTTCGACATAGGTTTGCCGCGCCCTCCCCTCGATTGCCGCATCGATTGCTACGACTGCGGCAAGGTCGTCGCGCGTCAAGGCGCGTACGATGAACGTGTCGCAGGCAACGATATGCATCGTAGTTTCCTATTGGCCACTCAGTCGGAAACGTACGCGAATGCGAGATTGCGATCGGTTTCTTCGTCGAGGAGATCGTCAAGCATCGGCAACAGTGCCATGGTCTCCTTCTGGATGTGCGCGACCTGGCGGTCGACCATTTCCAGGGAGCTACGCCGAAATGTATCCCAACCGTCGATGGCGAGCCCTCCCTTTGCTGCTGCGCGCGCAAGCGGCAGCAATTCCGCTGCGAGTTCACGGATGGCATCATGCTCCTCCCCGAGTAGCGTCGCCATGTCGCCATCGCCGGCTTCGGCCATACGCGGAAAGAGTTCCCGTTCCTCAAAGTCGAAGTGGCGACCGATATCCTGCTCGAGTTGACGGCTAAAGCTGCCGGCGAGCCGCACCAGATCGGGATCCGTGGCCATGCCGGCCTGAGAGGCGCGCGCAAAGGCCTGTTCGATGCGACCCAGCAGTTCGAGGTTGGTGCGATGCTCGTCGTCGAGCGCCCGACTGACCTGTCGTAGAAATGCCATATCAATTGTCACCGTGCTTGAGGTTCGAAAACGATACGCTGCTCGACGGGAGGAATGCATTGATGCGGGTCAAGCAACAGAGGTGGTGCGCACCGGCGTCATCGCCACCGGGTGGCGCCTGCGCCAAAGCACGAGCGCAAAGAACGCCGCGAAAGCAAGTGCTCCGGCAAGTCCTGTTACCGCCGCAGTCCGGGTGAGATTCGGACTGTCGGTCATGGTCGCAACGGCAAGGCAACACAGTGCTGCGAGATGGCAATAAAAATGGATCGCCAGCGGTCGCGGCGCCGTCAGGGTCGAGGGGGTCGGTGGACGCCGCGATCCTGGAATGGCGTGCATCGACGCAAGAAATGGCAGGATGCGCTGCAACAGGCCGACCAGTATGGTCAGCAACCAGCCTGCGACCAACAACATGCCGAAGAGCGTGGGCAAGCCAGCCATTGGCAGCTCCAGCACGATACCTAACGCTGCCAACAAACTCGCCACGAGCAACCCCCACGCGATGCGCACCAACATGAACGAGCCACCGAGCGAGCGTCGCAGCCCGGTAGCGAGCGCATGCCGCATCAGCCGCAAATGCACCACGACAGCAACACTACCGACAACCAGCGCCGCAATGCGCAGCCTTGCAGGTGCAATCCCGAACGCGGCCACGCCAACACCCAGCAGCGCAATGGCGGCAAATATGCATGAGACAAGCACGCTACGTTCATCGATTGCGGGTGACAACGCGAACATCGGTACCAGCACACAGGAAAATCCCAGAACCAGCATGCCCATGAATCCGTAGGCGGCAAACGGCACATGCAAAGCCAGCGCCAGCGGCCGCGTTAGGATCGGTACGCCGCCATAGGAATAGGCCAGCGATAGCGCGGTAACCAGCAGCACTGCCAACGATGCAAGTGCGACCCAACCATGCGCGATCACGTTAGGCATTCCCCTGGCACCGTAGAGGTTATGCGCGAGCAGTGCGCCGTAAACGGCGAGACCCGCTACGACGCTCGTTGCGCCACCGGTCAACAGCAACGTTTGGCCGGTGCCCATGCCAAGTGCAAGTGCCGCTACACCCGGCGTGTAGATCCACCAGATCACCGCCGGTGCTCGAA
The DNA here is from genome assembly GCA_040007975.1 of Betaproteobacteria bacterium. Classification (GTDB taxonomy): domain Bacteria; phylum Pseudomonadota; class Gammaproteobacteria; order Burkholderiales; family Casimicrobiaceae; genus VBCG01. The sequence goes on from JBDTTY010000134.1 coordinate 5,928, forward strand.
GGGCAAATACCGGCTGACGAGTCGCCACCGGCAGCAACTGCAGGCTCGCACCCATAGCTGTCATCGTGAGGACGCCGAGGGTGATGAGATGCAGCGCGGCGAGTGGCCAGCCGAGGCCGCCGGAAAAATGCGGGAACTGGTCCGCGCCGGCAAAAAGCGCCACCCAGGCCAGCACGTGATAGACACACGCGGCACCAAAGAACCGAAATGGTACCGATGCCGGCAGCAACCGGCTCTTGGCGCCCGACAGAAAGGTATGCATGTGCCGTTTCATTCGAGGCGCTCGAGCCTCAAGCGAACCTCACCTGCGACACCATCGATGCGAGTCGCGGCCCAACCCAACTCGGCCAATTCCGGATAGAGCATCTGCGGATCACGCTCGTGGTGAACGATCACCGGCCCTGCATCACGCATCGATTCCACCAGCGCGAGAATGGCAACCATGGGTTCGGGTGGCGGTAGGCCGCGTACGTCGATGTGCACGCCATCATGCTCCACCCAGCGACGGGGATTGCGTACGGGTGAAGCGTCGCCACTGTGACGCGGATCATTCATCACGCGGCAACCATCGTTGCCAGCTGTCGCCGCAACAGCTTGCCGGTCGCGGTGCGTGGCAATGCGGGCACCGCGTGCAGCGATTGTGGCCGTTGATGGGGTGGCAGCGTCGAGACGAGCGAATGCAGCGCGATGCCGCCATCGCACGACACCCCCGCCTTCATCGCATAGAAGAATGCAACCGACGCCACGCCGTCTCGGTCCGCGACCGCGATGGCCGCCGCTTCGGCAATGTCCGGACAGGCGCCGATCAATCGCTCCTCGAGTGCAACGAGATCGACCCAGCGACCGCAGATCTTCACGAGCGAGTCTTCGCGGCCCCCGAAGCGCCACGTGCCAGACACCGTCCGGTGAAAAAGGTCGGCCGGACAAAACGCGCCATCACGAAAGCTGAGCGCCTCGGCATCAGGCCGGTTCCAGTAGCCAAGTGCAACAGTCGGCGCCCGAATGTGCACCAGCGTGGGCTGGCCCGGGTCCGACGCGGTCACCGCCGCCACCTCCACCCCAGGTGCGGGTATGAAACCTGAGCCTTTGTGGAC
>JBDTTY010000135.1:0-6972 GCA_040007975.1 Betaproteobacteria bacterium
GCGATTGCGCCGATCACGATGCCGATCAGCCCGCCAATCAACGCGAGCGTGACGGCCTCGACCAGAAACTGCGTGAGGATGTCGCGACCACGTGCGCCCACGGCCATGCGCAAGCCGATCTCGCGCGTACGCTCGGTGACCGAAACCAGCATGATGTTCATGATGCCGATGCCGCCCACCACGAGCGACACGGACGCGATGGCCGCCAGCAGATAGGCCAGAACTTTCGACGATGCTTCCTGCGCTGCCAGCACTTCGGACAGATTGCGCAGGAAAAAGTCGTCCTCCTGATTGGCGGCCAGCTTGTGCCGCTGTCGCATCAGGTCACGCATGTCTTGCTCGGTGGCCGCCATGTCGGCGCCATCGCGCGCGCGCACGGTGATAGAGCCGACATTGCGGCTCTTGACCTGTTGGCCACCCAGTACGCGCTTGCGCGCTGTGGTGATGGGGATCAGCACGACGTCGTCCTGATCCTGCCCGACCATGCTTTGGCCCTTGCGTTCGAGTACGCCGATCACCATGTGCGGCACGCGTCGGATGCGCACGGTTTCGCCCACCGGATCCGCTTCACCGAACAATGAACGTGCCACTGTCTGACCCAGCAGCACGACCTTGGCGGAAGCATCGACGTGCGATTGATCGAAGGCCTTGCCGCTGCTGACCTCCCACTGCCGCGTTTCGAGATACTCGGGCGTGGTGCCCTGAATCTGGGTGGCCCAGTTGCTGTTGCCGTAGACGACCTGGCCGCTGCCGCGCAGGATGGGAGCCGCCACTTGGATGCCCTGCACCTCGCGCATCATGGCGTATGCGTCGTCTTCGGTGATGGTGAGCTGCGTGCCCGACCCTTGACGCGCACCCCCGGCCGTGAAATTGCCGGACAGCACGATGATGAGATTGGAGCCAAGGCTCTTGATCTGATCTTCAACGCGTGCCTGTGCGCCCGCGCCGACGGCCACCATCGTGATCACTGCACCGACACCGATGATGATGCCCAGCATCGTCAATGCCGAGCGCAACTTGTTGACGCGCAGCGCGGCGAGCGCGACGCGCAGTGTGGCCAGGAAGTTCACGCGGGCATCTCCACGTCTTCCTTGCGCCGCGCCGCGAGTGAGGCGCTGGCATCGGCGGGCGGATTGCGTGTGTCCGACACCAGCTTGCCGTCACGAAACGTGAGGAGACGCGACGCGAAAGTGGCGACGTCGTGTTCGTGCGTGACCAGTACGATCGTGATGCCGTCATCCCGATTCAATTGCTGCAGCAACGCCATCACTTCAAGACTGGTCATCGAATCGAGCGCGCCAGTGGGCTCGTCCGCGAGAATCAATTTGGGGTCATTGACCAACGCACGCGCGATCGCCACACGCTGCTGCTGGCCCCCGGACAATTGTGCCGGGTGATGGTCGGCGCGCGTGGCCAAGCCAACCTGCTCAAGCTTGCGCAGCGCACGTTCGCGGCGCTCGGCCATCGGCACGCCGCCATAGAGCAGCGGCAACTCCACGTTGGCCTGCGCACTCGTGCGCGGCAGCAGATTGAACTGCTGGAACACGAAACCGATCGATCGATTGCGGATGCCGGCCAGTGCATCGGTGGATAGGCCCGCCACGTCTTCGCCGTTAAAGCGATATTCACCCGACGTCGGCACGTCGAGGCAACCCACCAGGTTCATGAACGTGGATTTGCCGGAACCGGAGGGCCCCATCACCGCGACGAATTCGCCTTCCTCGACACTGATCGAAACGCCTGCAAGTGCGCGCACCTCGGTCTCGCCGAGGTGATAGGTCTTGGCCAGTTGCCTGGTTTCGATCAGCGCCATCGTGATGTCCGATCAGAAGGGAAGGCGTGGAGCACCACCGCCCGCCGCCGATTTGCCGGAGGTGCCTGCGGTAACGGTGCCCACGATGACTTCGGTGCTGTCCTTGACGTCGCCACTGACGACCTCGGTGGCGTTGCCATCGGAGAGGCCCAAGCGCAGGCGAACTTCCACCGGCTTGTTGTCGGCGCCGACGACAAATACACGACCACTGCCTGCGGCCGCGCGACCGGTTTCGTTGGCCACGATCTCCGCGTAGAGCTTCTGCTGGTCGGCATTGAGCATCGAATTGATTTTTTGCCGGACGTCCGCGCGAATGCGTTCGCCGCGCACACGCCGATCCGCTTCGGGCACTTCGCGCAACTCCATCATCTTGCTGCGCAGCTCGGTGAAGATTTCGTCGAGTCGCGCCTGCTGGCTGGCATCGAGCTTGAGATCCGTGATGAGCTTTTGCCGCCGCGCCTGCGCGTCGCTGCCACCAGGCTGATTGCCGCCGCCTGCAGCAGGCGCCGCGTCATCCTTGGCCGCGGCCGAACCCGCCGGCCGCCAGCGCAGTGCGGCGTTGGGCACCTTCAGCACGTTGTCGCGATTGTCGGCAATGATCCGCACGTTGGCGGTCATTCCGGGCACCAGCAGCAGAGTGGCGTTGGGCGTTTCCACCACCACCGTGTACGTCACGACGTTTTGCACCGTCTGCGCGGCCTTGCGGATCTGGCGCACGCGACCTTCAAATGTGCGCCCGGCAAATGCGTCGACCGTAAACGTCACGCGTTGGTCGGGTTTCAGCTTACCGATATCGGATTCGTCGATGGCGACTTCGACCTGCATTTCGCGCAGATCGCGGGCGATGGTGAACAGCGTGGGCGTGTTGAGGCTGGCCGCCACCGTCTGCCCGGCGTCGATCTGGCGCGAGATGACGATGCCGTCCACCGGTGCGGTGATGGCCGTCTTGGCGAGATCGTTGCGTGCGGCCGCCAGCGCCGCTTCGCGCTGCTTGACCACCGCAGCGGCGTTGGCGATCTGAGCTTCCGCAGATTTGGTCTGCGCATCGGCGGTGCGAATCGCCTCGGCCAATCCTTGCTCGTTGAATTTCGCCTTGTCGACCTCGGCGCCGGAAATGAAACCTTTTTCGACCAGCGATTGCTTGCGGTCGAGATCGCGCTTGGCATCGTCGTAGGTGATACGTGCTCGCAATGCCTGCGAGCGTTGGGCGATCGCATCGCTTTGCTTTTGCAGCATCGCAGTACGCGCCGCTTCGAGATCGGCTTCAGCTTGTCGCACGCGAATTTCGTATGACTCGGGATCGATTCGCGCCAGCAACTGGCCCTGCTTGACAATCGAATTGAAATCGACGGTGAGTTCTTTGATCTGTCCGGAAATCTGCGATCCAACCAATACGGTGGAAACCGCATTGAGCGTGCCGGATGCCGAGACCACCGACGTGATCGTGCCGCGCTCTACCTTGGCCAGGCGAAATTCGACGGCGTGGGACGCGGGCCCAAACGTGCGCCATGCGGCATACGCGGCGGCGCCGACAACGAGCAGGACGACCAGCGGCACACCAACGCGACGCCATGCAGAAACGGCAGTAGTAGGCAACGGCATTACCTTTTTGAAATTGGAGCGAGACCTGGCCACAGGCTCTTGCATGGCGGCCGGCCGAATCGTCTGGTTGGGATCAACCGGGCCGCCCGAAGCCGTCGCGCTGCAAATCCGCCATGTCGGCGCGCAATTTGCGCAGTCGCGTTTCGACGACCGAAACTTGATAGAAATCGCCGTCGCCGGCCTTGGCCGCGAGTTCGAGCTGATCGACCGCTTGCGGCAGGTTGCCGGCCCACGCGTAGTACTCGCCCTGATGCTCGTGTTGCTTCAGGCGCATGTTTTGCGCAGCGTAAGCCTTGGCAGCGATCTGATGCAGCAGCCCGTCCTCGGGGAAGCGCTTCAACTGCTCTTCGGCGAAGGCCGACGCCTCCGCGGGCCGCTTGGCATCGATCAGCGCCTCGGGATAGTCGTAGATCAACTGCTTCTTGTTGGGATAGCGCACCAACGCAGCCTTGAAGCGCGCGGCCGCTGCCGCATTGTCACCGGCTTCCATCAGCACATGTCCGGCCATCGCCTCGATCATCGGATGTGGCGGTGCGATCTTTTCGAGTCGTGCAAGTTCGACCTGCGCGCGCGGTATATTCTTGGCCCTCAGCAAGGTGGCCACCAAGCCATACCGTTCGGCAATTTCATTGTTGTATTGCTTTTCGCGCAACGCGGCGTCAAAGGTCGCAACCGTTTCACGCGGGGTGCCTTGATAGCTCTTGAGCAATGCGCGCACCAGATGAAAATCGAGCGGATCAGGCACCTGCTTGTACGGTAGCCCTTGCGCCCGCGATTGCGCTTCGGCAATGCGCTCGTAGGTGATCGGGTGCGTACGCAAATAGGACGGCGCGTTGCCTTCGACGAAGCGATTGGCGCGTTGCAACCGTTGCATGAACGACGCCATACCGTTGGGGTCGAAGCCTGCAGCCACCAGGCGTTTGAACCCAACGCGGTCAGCTTCATATTCGTGCTCGCGCGTGAAGTTGATCTGATTTTGCGCGATCAGTGCCTGCGTGCCCGCCATCGCGGCCGATACACCCTGGCTGCCATTGATGCCGCCTGCGCGCGCCGCAATGATGGCGAGCGCCAGGCCGGCCAGCGACAGCAGCAGGGAGTCTTTCTGATTGGAGACCATCCGCGACATGTGGCGCTGCGTCACGTGCGAAATTTCATGCGCCATCACGCTGGCGAGTTCCGATTCGTTTTGCGCGAGCAGGATTAATCCGGTGTGGATGCCGACGAAGCCTCCTGGCAATGCAAATGCGTTGATCTGCGAATCCGGCACCGCGAAGAATTCGAAGTCCTGTTTGGTGTCACCGGTGGCGGCAACCAGCCGGTAGCCCAGATCGTTGAGATAATCATTGACCTCGGGGTCGTTGAGGTAGCCGCCTGCGGCACGGATCTGGCGAACCACCTGCTCGCCGATCCTGCGTTCTTGAGCCGGCGTCAGCGCGACCTGGGACGCGTCGCCCAAATCCGGCAATGTCGGCGTACTGGCCGGCTGCAACGACTGCGAGGGGGCGGAGGAGGGTGTCATCACCGGCACTTGCGCCATCGGCGATCCGGCCATGGCGATGACGACGCAACCGGCGAGCAGCCGTTGCACGTACGTACGCGACGCGCGCGAGTGCGGATTCGAGGTTGGCATAGTGCTCAAGCGGCGATGGGGGTGGGATCGTTGATGGACATCACTGATGCTAAGATGGCCGCCGCTCGATCAAGTTCAACGGAGAATACGCCGTGGCGCGCGCCCCAACGAAGAATCCAGCAGGCGCAGCGCCTGCAACCGCCTTTTTGCCCAGTTCGCGGCGCCAAGCGTCCGTGGCTGCAGCGGTCAAACCCCATTTTACCCACTTCGACGACGCCGGACAGGCGCACATGGTCGATGTGGGGGACAAGAATGTAACCAAACGTCTCGCGCGTGCGGCCGGTCGGATTGTCATGCTCCCGGCGACGCTGGCGTTGATCCTTGCCGGCGATGCCAAAAAAGGTGATGTGCTCGGCATTGCACGCATCGCCGCCATTCAAGCGTCCAAACGCACGGCAGACCTTATTCCGCTATGCCATCCGCTACCGCTTACGCGCGTGGCAGTCGAATTCGTGATCGACAATGCGGCCAGCGCGGTGGCAATCGAAGTCACTGCCGAAACCGTGGCGCGCACGGGCGTCGAAATGGAGGCGCTGACGGCTGCCGCTATCGGGCTGCTGACGATCTACGACATGTGCAAGGCCGCCGATCGCGGGATGCGGATCGAGGCCGTGCGGGTAGTCGAAAAATTTGGCGGCAAGTCGGGGCATTTCCGGGCGGATTGATCGAATTTCGCGGACAATCCCTTGGTCCGGTGGTTGGACCACTTGACCATAGTCGGTCGGCGCGCGTAAAGTCCGTCCGCTAGTCGCGCGGACCGCATACCCTACGTAGGTGTAGGCCGCCGGCAGCTCCAGGAGGAGCTCCCCCAGTGCCACTGCATACGGTCGAACCGCTGCGGCTATATCGGCAAATTGCCGGCCAGATCGCGGCTCTGATCGACAACGGCGAATTTGCGTCGGGTTCCCGGCTACCGGCCGAGCGTGAACTGGCGACGCTGCTCGGTGTATCGCGGACATCGGTACGCGAGGCGATCATTTCGCTGGAAATCGGTGGTCGCGTTGAAGTGCGGGTGGGTTCGGGCATCTTCGTGGCGCAGTCCCGCGCCGCCGATTTGCCGGTGGATTCCGACGAAGGCCCCAGTCCGTTTGACCTCCTTGCAGCGCGCCACCTGATCGAAGGGGAGATTGCCGCCGTGGCCGCCAAGCATGCCAAGAAGGGCGACCTCGTGGCCATGCGCAAGACCGTTGATCGCATGCGCAACTTCCCGACCGATTTCACCAAGCGCGACGCCGCCGATCGCGAATTTCATGTCCGGCTTGCCGCAGCCACCGGGAATGGTTCGCTTGCACTCGTTGTGCAGGGCCTCTGGCAACAGCGACGCGGCAAACTGTGGTCGCGCATCGAAACCTATTTTCATACGCAAAAAATGCGCGACGGTGTATTGCTGGATCACACCGCCATCATCGATGCGCTCGAAGTGCGCGATGAGGATGCGGCGCGCGACGCGATGCACAAGCATCTGGCGCGCGTCGAACGTGAATTCAAGCGGCAATGGGATGTGATCATCCCGCAGCTAGGAGGAGGGAACGTCGCACGCCGCGCGACCACCCTGCGCAAGCGCAATGACACCACGCAGTCCTGACCCCGACCACCGTTCCAATCTCGACCATCAAGGAGCTCCAAATGAAATATCGATTGACTCGCATTGCCGCTGCGCTGGCGGCCGCTGCCATCTGCCTGCCGGCAGTGGCCAAGGAATATCGTTCCGCCGACGTGCATCCGGAAGACTACCCGACCGTGATGGCCGTCAAGTTCATGAGTGACTACATCAAGCAGAAGACCGGCGGCAAGGACACGATCAAGGTCTATACCGGCAATCAGCTGGGCGGCGAAAAAGACACGATCGAACAGGTCAAGATCGGCGCGCTGGATCTCGTCCGCATCAACGTCGCGCCGATGAACAACATCTGCCCCGAGACGATGG
>JBDTTY010000136.1:0-6967 GCA_040007975.1 Betaproteobacteria bacterium
GAGTGAACTCGACTTTGGCACCCGTCCTGGCTTCGAGATATTTGCCCAGCGGCGCGAACTTGCGCTGCAGTTCGGTTGGCGCTTCGTCGGGAATGGCCGACACCTTCAATACCGTTTGCGCCGAGGCAAGCGCGCTCAGACCCAGCAGCGTTCCGATCAGCAACGCGCGTGGCACACAGCGCAGCGAGCGCGGGTAAGTCGAATTCAGCATGCTCCAACTCCTTGCAGACGGGATGCGCGCCGCGGACGCGCGGGACAGACGATGCTCGCGTTATGATCGCGGCATCGAACTAGTATAACCATCGCGAGCCCCCAGCATGCCGGAGTACCGCATTGTCGAGCGACTTGTCCGCGACGCCGCCGCCGAAAGGCAGGCACTGTCGGATGGCTTGCAAGCGCCATCCGCGGCGATTCCGCCGCGGTATTTCTATGATGCATTGGGCTGTGCTCTGTACGGTGCGATCTGCGAGTTGCCCGAGTACTATCCCACGCGGACCGAGCGTGCGATCTTCAGCGAATACCGCGACGCGATCGCAGCGGTCGCGCGTCGTGGTCAGCAATTGGTCGATCTTGGTGCAGGCGACTGCCGCAAGGCGTCGGCGTGGTTGCCCTATCTGGCACCCACGCGTTACATCGCGGTCGATTTCGCCGGTCACGAGATCGCCCGCTCGTTGGCGCGAATGGCGCCCGACCATCCCGCGATCGAAATGTTGGGCATCGTGGCCGATTTTGCCGCCGGCCTCGACCTCGAGCAGGATTTGGATGCGTCTGCAGTCACCTTTTTTTATCCGGGCTCATCCATCGGCAATTTCACGCCGACCGAGGCGTTGTCATTTCTGCGTTCGATCAAATCGCATTGCGCCGGTCGCGACGGCAGCGGTCTCATCATCGGGGTCGACACCAAAAAGGACAAGGCGCGTCTCGAGGCTGCCTACGACGATGCGGTTGGCGTCACTGCCGCGTTCAATCGCAATGTGTTGAATCACGTCAACCACCTGCTGGGGAGTGATTTCCGGCCGCAATCGTTTGCGCATCGCGGGCTTTATAACGAGGGGGCCGGGCGAATCGAAATGCACCTCGAAGCGCTGACGCCGCAAACCGTGCTTTGGTCTGGCGTTGCGCGCACCTATGCGGCGGGCGAACGCATCCATACCGAAAATTCGTACAAGTATTCGCCCGACGAGTTCGAAGCTTTACTGCACAGTGCCGGTTTCGAACGCGTCAGGTGCTGGCAGGACGCACGGCGCGACTTCGCCGTATTCCACGCCGCGTAGCCGCGCATTCAACCATCGGCGCGTTACTGCAAGATTTTAGCCGGCGCAGTCGCCGATCCCTGATTTGGCGCAGTTGCGCTTTTCGCTGAATCAACCGGCAGGCTCGGCGTTCGCGAGACCTTATTGCTTCCTGACGATGGATCGGCTTTTGCCGGTTTGGCCGTATCGGTGCGCGCGGTATTGGATCGCGATTCGAAAAAACTCTTCTGCGTGGCGCCGGTCGATGGCGTGCTCGCCTGCCCGACAGGAGTTTTCGCCGTGTTAGATCGTGACTCGAAGAAGCTCTTTTGCTCGGCGCCGCTGGGCGCTGTTCCTGGTACCACGCCTACGGTGACTTTCCCGCTACCGACGTTCTGCGACTTGGGTGACTGCGCCGACGACCCCGGGGTCGGCACGGCGTTGGCAGGATTGGCCGTATTACCGCGGGCGGTATTTGAGCGCGACTCGAAGAAACTCTTTTGTTCGGCAAAGTTGGAGGTCGGATTCGGCGTATACGCGCCAGTCGGCCCAGCAGTTCCGCTGACCTGTGTATGGGCCAGCGTTGCTGTACCCGACAACAACGCGAACACGATGACCTTGGTCCGTTGCATTGGCGACTCCTTCAACGTGTAATTGGGCCACGCCAGCCGCAGATGGAGCGGCGCGAAGCCTCGCCAAATTGGGGCACGCAAGTAGAGTGCCAGCGGCCAGCCGCCGCTGCGGTCGCGTCAGGCGACGCTCACGCGCGGCGCGCCCTTTTGCATCGTGCCAATGACCTTGGCGGAGCCAAAGCCATCGCGATGAAAGACGTCGAGTACCGCTGCAACGGCGTCCGGTGCACACGCCACCAGCAAGCCCCCCGACGTCTGCGGATCGGTCAACAACGCGTGCTCGGCGTCACCGATGCCGGATCCCAATGTGACGTCGTGGCCATAGCCCGCCCAATTGCGGCCAGATGCACCGGTAAACAAGCCTTCGCGCGCCAGATCGAGCGTACCCGGATGCAGCGGCAGGTCGGCAAAGGCCAGCGTCGCGCCCAACCCGGATCCGCGACATATTTCAAGCAGGTGTCCCAGGAGACCAAAGCCGGTGACGTCAGTCAACGCGTGCACACCGGGCATCGTGCCCAGCGGAATGCCTGGCGTGTTGAGTTGCGTGGTACTGGCGATCATCGCCGCATAGCCTGCCGGTGACAGTTTTTCCTTCTTCAGGGCCGCGCTGTACACGCCCACGCCCAACGGCTTGCCCAGCACCAGCACGTCACCGTCCTTGGCCCCGGCATTGCGCTTCAAATTGGCGGGATCGACGATGCCGATCGCGACCAGCCCATAAATGGGTTCAACCGAGTCGATCGTGTGCCCGCCCGCGATCGGGATGCCGGCCTTCGCGCAGATCGATTCGCCGCCTTCCAGTACGCGACGAATGGTGTCGACCGGCAGCTGGTTGATCGGCATGCCGACCAACGCCAATGCAAATAGCGGCGTGCCGCCCATTGCATAGACATCGGAGATTGCATTGGTGGCCGCAATGGCACCGAAGTCGAATGGATCATCGACGATCGGCATGAAGAAGTCCGTGGTGGCCACAATCGCCTGATGCTCGTTAATCTGGTAGACCGCGGCATCGTCGGCAGTTTCGATGCCTACCAGCAATGCCTTGGGCAACAGCGCTGGATTGGTTTTGCCGATGATCTGTTGCAGGACGGCGGGCGCGATCTTGCAACCACAGCCGCCACCGTGCGAGAACGACGTCAGGCGGACGGGTACTCTGTCAGGCGCATTCATTGCGAGACCTTTGTCAGGCGCTCCCAAAGCGGGAGTTCAGACCGGTATTCTAGTCCTCTGCATCGCCATCAATGTGTTAACGCCGGCGCAAAGCGCGGCGGCTTCGGCGCGGGGCGTGAACAGCGGCGCGCGCCGCGCGCATTGCCGCTCGAGGCGCTGCACCAGCATGTGATCCTGCGTACAACGCGCGACGAGCGCCGCGAGGCCGGTCACGTCGCCAACGTCGAAGTAGCCTGCGTAGTCGCCACCCAGCATGCCGACATTGCCGGACATCCGCGAGCCCAGGACGGCAGTCCCGGCGGTGACGGCTTCCACCACCACGTTGGCGCCGCCTTCCATCCGCGACGGTACCAGTAGCAGGTGTGCGCGCTTGATGGCCTGTCGCGCCCACGGATGCGCACGCGGGCCCATCCATTGCACACGAGAATCGGCGGCGGCGAGAGCGTGCGCCGCCCGTCCCAGGGCGGGGTCAAGCGCCGCCCCGATGATGGTGAGTGTTGCGGGAACGGTGGACGGCAGGGCGCGCCATGCGGCAAAGACGGTCGCTGGATCCTTTTCGTCGCGCAGATGCGCGACCATCACGCAGTGCAGCCGATCCGCGTGCTTGTGTGGCCACGGTAACAACGTGCGTGCCGACTGAAAAATCACCTGCGTACGGCGGCGCAACGGAGGGGGCAACCGGGCGCGCGCGTCGTCCTGCAAGACGATCAACTGGTCGGCGTGCGTCATCGAATCCCCCGTATCGACGTCACCCGCCGGCCAATCGCGATAGAGATCGGTCCCGGTCAGGACGACCGCATGCGGGCGGTGGGGCGTCAGCGCGCGCCATGCGGCGATCGCTTCGTGGCTCCTACGCGCGTGCAGCGCGATCATTACGTCGGCGTCGATCGCTGGCCCGGCATCAACCGGGTCGCGGGCCGCTTGTACAATCACCCGACAATGGGGTGCCAAGAGGCGCGCCCAGCGCGCCGCCGTGCGCCAATTGCCGTTGTTGGCATCGGCCAGGTACGGCGTGACGAGCAGCAACGTCGGGGCGCGGACACGGGTCATGGGCAGACGATGAGCAAAGTTGGCAACGATGCACCAGCAGCGGCGCGATCCGCCGCAGCACTGGCTGCGGCACTGATTGATGCGCGAGAGTATACGAAGTCGCTCTATGCGCACCTGACGCTGGCGCAACGACAGTTTCCGTATCGGTCGGACGTCAATCCACCCGAATGGGAAATGGGCCACATTGGCTGGTTTCAGGAGTTTTGGTGCCGCCGCCAGTCGCGTGATGACCCGCTGGGTGCGCGCGTGCAGTCGCGCATCGCCGCTGCCGACACCTGGTGGAATTCGAGCACGGTTCCTCATGCCAGCCGCTGGTCATTGCCGTTGCCCGACCGCGACGGAGTCAACGCGTGGCTGGATGCGACGTTGGCCGACACGCTGACTGCACTCGCCGCGACATCCAACGAGGAGCGCTACTACTTCGAGTTGGCTCTGGTCCACGAGGATATGCATGCCGAAGCACTGCTGATGACGTTGCAGACGCTAGCGCTGCCTTTGCCGCCGGGACGTTCCATCGTCGATGCGACGGCAGTGAGTCGCGTCCCGGCTGGCGCCGACCAGCACTTCCCGGGGGGAATGTTCGACCTTGGGGTGGAACGGGCCGCCCCGACCCACCGGTTTGTCTTCGACAACGAAAAGTGGGCACACCCGATCCACATCGACCCGTTTGCGATGGCCACGCATTGCGTCACCAATGCGCAATATGCGGCGTTCGTCGATGCAGGGGGTTATGCGCGCTCGGAACTCTGGACCGATGCCGGGCGGGCGTGGTTGCGTACTACCGGCGCCACGCATCCGATGCATTGGCGGCGCGAAGCGCACGGATGGTCGCAGCGGCGCTTCGCGACGTGGGTTCCGCTCGAGACCGCCGCGACGGTAATGCACGTCAACGCGTTCGAGGCCGAGGCCTTTTGCTGCAATGCGCGACGCAGGCTACCCACGGAAGCCGAATGGGAATACGCGGCGCGGCATGATGTGCCCGGCAACGACGGGATACTGGACCATACGCAAAGTTCACCGACAGCGCGTATCCGGCGCCCCGGCATGGCGCATCTGTTGGGCAACGTGTGGGAGTGGACGGCCAGTCCGTTCCTGCCATATCCGGAATTTGCCCCGGACCCCTACGCGGACTATTCCGCACCCTGGTTCGGCGACCATCGGGTACTGCGCGGCGGCTCGTTTGCAACGCGGTCGCGCCTTGTTCATCCACGCTTTCGCAATTTCTATCGCCCTGAACGCGCGGACCCGTTCGCCGGCTTTCGGACGTGTGCGCTGCAACATGACGTGACCCGTCCATAGTGATCGGCGACTATTTTTTTACGCGTGGGATGGTTGCAGCACTATCCGTTGTGGAAGCGTGCGCGTAGCATCCTGCGCAGCACGCTGGTGCGAAGGCACGAAGTTCGCTTGACAGGTGAACATGCCGCGGTGCACGGCGCGGATTGCCCCTACGGAGGACGTTGGTTTTGAACCCCACGGACATTGCAAATCCCGATTATTTCCATAAGGTTGTCGATTGCCAGTGGGCATGTCCCGCCCACACTCCCGTTCCCGAATACATCCGGATGATTGCGGCGGGCCGCTATGGTGATGCTTACCTTGTCAATTGGCACTCCAACGTGTTTCCCGGAATTCTCGGACGCACGTGCGACCGACCTTGCGAACCTGCGTGCCGCCGCGGTCGCGTGGAGGAGGGCTCGCCCGAACACAGGAAGCTCGACGCGAAACCGGAACCGGTCGCCATCTGCCGCTTGAAGCGCGTTGCGGCGGATTTGAAGGAAGACATTCGCCCGCGCCTGCCGCACGTGCCCGCACTCAAAAACGGGAAACGCGTGGCCTTTGTGGGTGCCGGGCCTGCCTCGTTGACCGTGGCGCGCGATCTCGCGCCACTCGGTTACGAATGTGTCGTGTTCGACGGCGATGCCAAGGCGGGCGGGATGATGCGCTCGCAGATTCCCAAATTCCGCTTGCCGGACGCTGTGATTGACGAGGAAATGGGGTACGTGCTCGATCTCGGACTTGATTTTCGGGCAGGTCAGCGCGTTGATAGTCTGCGTGAACTGTTGAACGAGCATTGGGATGCGGTGTTCATCGGCAGTGGTGCACCGCGCGGTCGCGATCTCGAGGTGCCAGGTCGCCGGGAAGCGGCCGCCAACATTCATATCGGAATCGACTGGCTGTCGTCCGTGTCCTTCGGCCATGTCACCAGGATCGGCAAGCGCGTCGTGGTGCTGGGTGGGGGCAACACGGCGATGGATTGTTGTCGTTCGTCGCGTCGACTCGGTGGTGACGACGTCAAGGTGATCGTGCGTTCCGGTTTCGATGAAATGAAGGCGTCGCCGTGGGAGAAGGAAGACGCGATGCACGAAGGCATCCCGATCCTCAATTTCATGGTGCCCAAGTCATTCACGCACGAGCACGGCAAGTTGACCGGCGTAATCTTCGAAAAGGTCGCGCCACAACAAGACGCGCAAGGGCGGCGTCAGCTGGTGGCAACAGGCGAGGCCGATGTGCATGTCCCGTGCGACGATGTGCTGGTGGCCATCGGCCAGGAAAATTCCTTTCCGTGGATCGAGCGCGATCTCGGGATCGATTTTGATCGGCACGGCATGCCGGTGGTCAACAAGATCACGATGGCGGCGTCGCGGCCCGACATCTTTTTCGGCGGCGACGCGGCCTTTGGCCCCAAGAACATCATTTGGGCCGTGGCGCATGGCCATGAAGCGGCCATTTCCATCGATCTGCATTGCCAGGGCCAGCCGTTGACGCAGCGCCCACCGCCCCACATGAACCTGTCGTCGCAGAAGATGGGCATTCACGAGTGGAGCTACGACAACGCAATCCACGGAGACACGCGCTATCGCGTGCCGCTGAAGGATA
>JBDTTY010000137.1:0-6917 GCA_040007975.1 Betaproteobacteria bacterium
TGCTGATCGCGGAAGCCTTCATGGTGCGCTTTCATCCGCAGTGGCTGCGGGCGCGCGAACTGGTGCGCGAAGGGCGTATTGGTACGCTGCGCGCCGTACAGATGTTTTTCGGCTACAACAATGTCGACCCGGACAATGTACGCAACAAGGTCGATATCGGCGGCGGAGGGTTGTACGACATCGGCTGCTATGCAATCGTCGCCGGGCGCTTTTTCCTCGAGGCGGAGCCTCTGCGCGGCATCGCACTTATTGATCGTGATCCAACCTTTGGCACCGATCGCCTCACCAGCGCGCTGATGGATTTCGGCGACGGCAGGCGGCTTGATTTCACCGTGTCGACGCAGATTGCGCCGCACCAGCGCATTCAGCTATGCGGCACCAAAGGCAGGATCGAGTTGCACATTCCGGTCAATGCGCCACAGGGCGCGACCACGCGCATCTCGATTGACGACTGTTCATCGCTCGACGGCGCCGGGATCATCACCGAGACGTTGCCGGCCAGCGATCAGTACATGCTGCAAGGGGAGGCGTTTTCGCGCGCAATTCGCGGCGAGGTCCCCCTCGAATTTGGCGTCGAGGACGCGATTGCCAACATGCGGGCCATCGATGCGCTGTTTCGCTCGGAAAAAAGTGGCCACTGGGAGACCGTCGGTTCGTGATGGTGTCGAACCGACGGACTGATGGGTATCGATGGGCGCATTCAAGTTCACGCGCGCCGGAATCCGCGCGCCTAGTTGGCCATGCGCACCTTGGTCGTTTTCTTGTTGGCCACGGGCGTCAGCGACACACCGATCGTCGGCAGGAAGCTGACCGCGCCAAACGGTGGACCTGAAATCGACTGACCGCCGGACACGGCAAGTCCGACACCTTGGCGCTCCAGGAAATTGGGCGCGAGCAGCGTGTCGAAGTTGACCTGGTTCTGCAGGCCCGAACCCGCGCAATTGTCGGCGGTGTGGCAAATGCCCACCGAGTAGGACGTCGGTGTTCCCATCATCGTCAGGTAGAAATTGGCCGACCAGATCGTGTTGCCGCCGTACTTTACTTCCAGCGGAAACGCTTGCGTTGGATAACCGGTGAGCACGGCTCCGGTGGTTACCGTGGTCGTCCCCGGGGTGTTTGACGTGATGTTGACGACGATCGTACAGCCGGTTGCAGGTATCGTGGCACCCGTTGGCATGACGATCTGTTGCAGCGTCGTCGTTACCGCAGCGCATGTCCCGGTGCTGCCGGTAGTGGCATTCACGAGCGACACACCGGATGGCATGTTGGTCACAAAGGATTCCACCAGCGTTGCGGTAGTTCCAGACGTATTGGCAAGTGCAATTGTCAATTGCGCCGGTGTGCCGGGGTTGATGGTCGTCGGGGTGATGGATTGCGTCACGACCGTGTTGGCGCCTGGAATGATCAGCGGTGCATTGGCCGGCAACGACGACTGCACACCAGCAACGATCATGGCGGGAACAGTGATCAGAACGGTACCCGGCGTGGACGACGTCAACGAGACGACAATCGTGCAGCCGCCATCGGGGATCGCCGCGCCGCCCATCACCACCGTCGACGGCGTGTTGGTACCGGAGGCCAAGGCCACCGCGCCCTCGCATGTAGTCAGCGTGGATTGCGCCGTCGTCTGCGATGCTTCGACGCCGGGGGGCATCGTGATCGTCAGGCCGCCCGCCATCGACACGGCACCTGAGGTGTTGTTGCCAAGAACCACGGTCATGACCGCGCTATAAGGTGGCATCCCAGGCGTTGCAGACGTTGCAGCGCTGATCGACTCGGTGATGTAGAGCGATGGGCTGGTGCCGTTCGACGCCGTGGTGAGGGCGGCGCTGGCAGGTGGCGGTCCCACGTTGATGCCGGTAGTCAGTGGAATTGTGAATTTAGTGCCAGATACGAACGTGCCCGTCTGCCCGGCAATCGACACGGTGGGCCACGTGCTTGGCCCGCCCGTGGTCATGTACCCCGGAGGCGCCCAATTGAAGCCGAACTGGAACTGCACATCACCTGCCGGTGCCGCAGGGGCGGTGCCATGAGTGCGGGCATAGACGGGCACTTCAAAGGACTGGATCGGTGCCTGCGTCGCCGCGTTGATGCCGACCGCCTGCACGGTGATCGTATAGGGCGTGCCCGGAGTCAATCCCGTGATGGTCTGAATCACGGTATTTGGATCCGAATTGGGTGGTGGCACCTGCATCGATGCCGTTTGGTATGGCGGCGACCACGTGAGCGTATACGACGTCGCATTGTTGACGGCGGGCCACTGCAACGTGATCGACGTGGAGTCCGACGCAGTGACAGTGGCCATCGGCGTGTCGAGTCGCTGGTCGGGAAGGATCCACACGCGCAGCGTGCCGCCGATCGGGAAACTGATGTCGGGTGATGGACGTCCCTTGCGATCGGAGTATGCAAAGCCGTAGGCGTCCGAGTGGTTGTACATCAGTGCGGCCCACGCGTTGTAGTAACCATCATCGGTGAAGTTATTGGCTTTGGTCGGGCGCGCCAATCCAAATGGAAACTGCACCGGCGGGATGCCGTACCAGACACTTGATTGACCACCGCCATTCTCGGCGTCGGCTTTGCCATTCATGTAGCCGAAATTCAACGCGGAAATCACGTCGGCCTGAATCCAGCCGTACACCGAGTTGGTGATCGTCGTGACGTTGCCGGGATTGGCAGGCACCGCAGGCACCGCAGGCACGGCAGGATGGCCTCCCTGTGCCGGGATGGCCGGGATGGCGGGAATGTAGGCCGTCGCCGGAACGCAAGTGAAGTTGGCCACGGCTATCGTCGTGCAATTTTGCGGTACACCGTATACACCAAAATCAACCGCACCCGCAGGCAGCGACAGCGTAATCGTTTCGTTGGTCGACAACGCCGGTGGCGTGTTCGCAATCACCGGCAGGTTGGATGTCAACGTGATCGTGTAACCGCTGTTGCGGTTGCCGGTGACCGCGCCCGTGTAACTGAACGTGTATGCGGAAATAACGCCGGTATCAGACTCGGTAAAGGTGTACGCCGGCGACGCATTGACCAGACTGTCGAGGTAGTCGGCGAAGCTTGAATAGGGCCACGGCGAGCCCGAGGTTGCACTTGGTGGCCACGTACCCACCCAGTTGGCAGGTGCATTGGCTGGGTAGTTGATCAGTGCCGGCGTGCCGCCTGCCGCCACCTGATTGGGGCCGACAATGCGCGCGAAATTGGTGAGCGGATTGGCGGGGTCGAAGGGCATGCCGTCGGTGCGCATGAACGCATACTGCAGGTTGGCATCGACCTTGGTAAATGCATTGAGCAGCGAGGTCGTCGACGTGTAATACGTGACGCGATCGAGCGGATAAACAAGCGCGGTATCGGTTGGCGCAAAGGTTTGCAGCTCGAGCGGAATCCCGAAGAAGTCGATCGACGTCAGATCGCCGTTGCTGGCAATCGCATTCGAATAGCTGAACTCCATCGGCTGGAAGCGGATCGGGGTCCGGACCGACGGCGCGCTCGGGTAGGAAATCGGCGCGTTGTACGACGCGTAAAGCGTACCGGAACTCACAGTCGCCATCGTGAACGAATAGACCGGCAGCGACAGTCCGGTGTAAGGCGAGGTGACGGTGGTGCCGGTGTTGGTCATCTGCGTCAACGCGCCCGCGGTAGCGATCGACGTCGCCGACACCGTGAACGTGCAGCCGCCGCTGGGAATGTAGGTGCCAGAAGGCAGCGAAATCTGGGTTGTAGTGACAGCGAGGCTACTGCCACTGCAGGTATTCGTCGACGTGCCGGGGAGAATCTGCATGGCGGTGGGCATTGGATATGTAAATGCCGCTGTCAGCGTCGTCGGATTCCCGGCATTCGGGATGGTGACGGTGAGAGTGGTGTTGTTGCCGGTACCGACGGCAATCGTCGACGGATTGAACGCTGCCGTCACACCTTGCGTCGATGCGACGACAGACAACGGCGCCGTGGTCGGCGGAACGTTGCCGGCGATGGTCTGCAGATAGCTGGTCCAGCTGTACACCGTACCCACTGTCGTCGATGTGATGGTGACCACGATCGTACAGCCGCCGGCGGGAATGACGTACCCGTTGGCCGCAGTGATTTGCGTCGCTGACATCGTGAGGAGGTTGCTCGGATTGGGGCAGCTGCCACCGAGAGCCGGTGACGAGATGGTGACGCCGGTGGGCATCGTGCTGGTGAACGGCTGGGCAACGGTGGCGACCGCCGCGCCAGCATTGGGCAGCGCGATCGTCAGCACCGATGTGCCACCGACGGCAAGTGTGGGCGGCACAAACGCCATCGTCATCGGCGATGCGTTGGCCGTGACATAGATCGGCGCGGTACCGGCTGAGGTGGTGCCGGCCTGCGTCGATACGATGCTCGACGAACTGGACGTCAGTCCGGTGGGCGCCGACCTCACGCCGGATACGCTGAACGGGTAAAACGTGCCGACCGCGCCCGCCGGCGTGTTGCCGACGTCCTGCCCGACCAACAGAAGGTTGATCGCCGCGTCCGGCAAACCGCTGTCGTTGATCACCTGAACCGTGATGGGCGTCTGCGGCACGGTCTGCGCCACGGTCGGTGCAACGAGGGCGATGCACGCGAGGAAGGGGAGGGCGCGATGCAGCAGGGTCATGGCGGGCTCGTGTCGTTGTGATGGGGCGTTGCCCGTCATGTACGGACACCACAAGATCCACCCGCAAAACCCGTGCCGAGCGGTGCGTGTCCGGGCTTCACCGGCATTTGCGGTTTGCAAGTGCCGCAATGCGGCAGGTGCTGACGGGTGGGCGTTGCGAAACCGTCAAACGTCATATCAACCGTAGGCGAGGCTTCAGCCTCGCTCGAACGTGCGCAATCGTTCCTGCGACGCTGAAGCCTCGCCTACGGCATCACCGCTGGATAGCCCGCGCCGCGCTCGTACCACGCCTTTGAATTGTTGACGATGGCCACGACGACGAGCATCACCGGCACTTCAACGAGCACGCCGACGACCGTCGCCAGGGCCGCACCCGAATTCAGTCCGAACAGGCTGATCGCGGCGGCGACGGCAAGCTCGAAGAAATTCGACGCCCCGATCAATGCCGACGGTCCAGCCACGCAATGCGCTACGCCCAAGCGCCGGTTGAGCCAATAGGCCAGTGCGGAATTGAAGAAGACCTGGATGAGGATGGGTACGGCGAGCATGGCGATGATCAGTGGCTGGTGCAGGATCTGCTCGCCCTGAAACGCGAACAGCAACACCAGCATGGCGAGCAGGGCTGCAATCGACAATGGTGCAAGGCGCGCGCGAACCGCCTCCAGCGCGGCGGCTCCGCGTTGGAGCAATAATCGTCGCGCAATTTGCGCGATGACGAGCGGCACCACGATGTAGAGCACGACTGAGGCGAACAAGGTGTGCCACGGCACGATGATGGCCGACAGTCCCAGCAACAGAGCCACGATCGGCGCGAAGGCCACGATCATGATCGCGTCATTCAAGGCGACCTGCGACAGCGTGAAGTACGGGTCGCCCTTGGTCAGTTGGCTCCACACGAACACCATGGCCGTACACGGCGCTGCGGCCAGCAGGATCAGGCCGGCGATATAGCCATCCTGTGCGCTGGCGGGCAGCCATGGCGCAAAGATGTGGCGAATGAACATCCAGCCCAGCAGGGCCATGGTGAACGGCTTGACGGCCCAATTGACGAACAGCGTGACGCCGATCCCGCGCCAATGTACGGTCACTTGATGCAGCGCGCTGAAGTCGATGCGCAAAAGCATCGGAATGATCATCACCCAGATCAACACGCCGACAGGAAGATTGATGCCGGCCAGTTCCATCGCCGACAACGCAAGAAATGGTGCTGGCAACACGTGTCCCAGCGTGACGCCCGCCACAATGCAAAGCGCGACCCATAGCGAGAGCCAGCGCTCGAAGACGGACATGCCGGGCGCTGCCGCGACCGTCGTTGCCGAGGCGGAGATCTGCGTCACACGACGTGCTTGCCGATATCGCGCAACCTGGTTTGCAGCGACAGTCGATCAAGCGTGGCCAATGGCAGGCTGGTGAAGTGGCGGATGCGATTGAGCAGCACCTGCGATGCGGCGGCGAATGCATGCCGCTTCTCGTCGTCCGTGCCATCGACGGCCGCTGGATCGGCCACGCCCCAATGCGCGGTCATTGGTTGTCCGGGCCACACCGGACAAACTTCACCCGCGGCGTTGTCGCACACGGTGATGACGAAATCCAGCGGCGGAGCGTCCGGTGCCGCGAAGTGATCCCACGGCTTGCTCGCGAGGCCATCCGTCGGCATTCGATGGTTGCGCAGGAGTTCCAACGCAAATGGATTGACCGTTCCCGATGGTCGCGATCCGGCGGAGAACGCGTTGAAGCGTCCGCCGCCGATCTGCTGCAGCATGGATTCGGCCATGATGCTGCGCGCGGAATTGCCGGTACACAGGAACAACACATTGAATGGACGTGTTGCGTCGGTCATGGTGATTGCATTTGCACGGAATCAGGTTGGCGAGCAGCATCCACTCGACGACTTGGCGGGTGCCGCGCCTTGGGCCGGCGCACAGCAACCTGCAGTGGCGGCCGGCGACGCAGCGTCGGGGACGACGGCGCCACAAGTCGCCGGTGCCGCGTTGGTCGCGCCATCGCCATCGAACAGGGGGACGGAGTCGAGCGAGTGAAATGCCTCCCATGCGATGCCTTGCGGATCGCGTACCCAATGCTTGTCCGAACGCGCGTAGCAGCAGCTCACCTTGTCTTCATCGACCAACGAGGCAGTATCCGCCGCGGCAAAGTGGGTTCGAATATCAGCGAGCTCGTCGGCGTTTTCGGCCTGCAGGCCAAGATGGTTGACGCCAACGCGTGAGCCGCGACTCGAAATTGCAAAATTGATGCGTGGATCGTCGAGCATCCACTTGGCGTAGTCGGGCTTTGCAACCGTGGG
>JBDTTY010000138.1:0-6897 GCA_040007975.1 Betaproteobacteria bacterium
AACACCATGCCGATGCCCAGTCGCCGCGCGCGCGCGGGATTGGCGATGGCCACCGCCTTGCCCTCCCATGCAATTGTTCCGGCGTCTGGTTTGACGGCGCCGTAGATGATCTTCATCAGCGTCGACTTGCCGGCACCATTTTCGCCGAGAACCGCGTGGATTTCGCCCGGCATCACAGTCAGATTCACATCCTGATTGGCGACGACCGACGGATAGACCTTGGTGACCCCGGTGAGTTGAAGGCGCGGCGTCGCCGCAGTTGTGTTCACGGGCGGCGTGTCCGGTGGGTGATCGTGCGCAAGGTGCTGGTGCGGTTGCGCGTGCTCGGGTATTCGCCGGTGGCGACGCGTCGGGATGCGTCGTCTGTTTCCACGCCGGTCCCCCGCGCTTCGCGCAACGCCAGCAATTGCGCAGCGACCGCCACGGCAATGGCGCCAGGCTCCTTGCTGCGGATGCAGACGCCTGGTTGCGCACCAATCGGGCACACGATGCGCTGCAATGCTTGTGTCGCCGTGCCGCGTGCAGCCAACCGCTTTTCGAACTGATTGCGCTTGGACTGCGAGCCGATGAGCCCCAGAAATTGCCAATCGTCGCGGCGAAGTGCCGTTTCGACCAAGTCGTAGTCCAGCGCATGGCTGTGCGTCATGATGATGACGCAAGCGCCGTGTGGCGCCGTCGCCAATTCAGCCAGCGGGTCGTCCGTAATCACGGTTTCGATGTTGTCGTCCACATCGGTCGGGAAGTCATGTTCGCGGCCATCGATCCACCGCACGGACGCTGGAAGCGTACCAAAGATCCGGACCAACGCGCGCCCGACGTGACCATTGCCGAACAGCAGGACAGAAAAATCGTTGGGTTGAACCATCTGCAGCAGCAGTGTCGATGCATCCGCCATCGCGGGTGCCACCAGCATGGCATGCGAATGCCCCTTGACGATATGGGTCCGTGCAAGTGCAATGGCGGTTGAATTATCTTCCGGTGTGCCGAGAGACCCCGCGACATTGTCGAGACTGACGACCATCGGCGCGCCGTGCTCACCGACACGCGAGATGAGCACAAAAATGGTGTGCGTGCGCAAACACGCGGCCGCGGCATCCAGCCAAGGCATGTCGCTGCGCTGCACGACAGAAAAGGCGAGGGTAGCCACGCCGCCGCAGCATTGCCCCAATCGCGCAGCGAGCGGAAAGCGGACGATCCACGCGCCGACCGATTCGGCCAGGGTCAACGCATCGCGAGCGATGCGCAGCGCTTCGAACTCAAGGTGTCCTCCGCCAATCGTGCCTGCCACGTCGTGGGCGGTCACCACCATCGTGGTGCCCGCATCGCGCGGTGTGGATCCCGACGCGTGGGCGATGGTGACGAGTATGGCGCGGCCATCGCGCACGATGCGTTCGCGCAGTGCCGTGATCCAGTCAACCATGGCTGATCGCACGCTGACGCAATTCGGTGATGGACGCCAGGATGCGCTCATCGGTGGCGGGTGCATCAAGTCGAGGCGATCGCCGATGCCGATCCGTGCTGGCAATCGCATCGCGCAGCGCGGCAAAGCCCGACAACGCCAGCATGAGTGGCGGCTCGCCGACGGCCTTGGAGCGATAGATCGTCTCCTCGCGATTGGGTGCATCGAAAAAATCGATGCGGAAATGCGCGGGCACATCATGGGCGGTGGGAATCTTGTACGTCGACGGCGCGTAGGTCTTGAGCTCGCCACGATCATTCCACCACAGTTCCTCCAGCGCGAGCCAGCCCCAGCCCTGCACGAATCCACCTTCGATCTGTCCGCGATCGAGCGCCGGATTGAGCGATGTGCCGACGTCGTGCAGGATGTCCACCGCCAGCAGGCGATGCTCGCCGGTCAACGTGTCGATCGCCACTTCCGACACCGCGGCGCCGTAGGCAAAGTAAAAAAATGGCCGCCCCGACAGTGTCTTGCGGTCGTAGTGAATTTTGGGCGTGGCGTAGAACCCGGTGGCCGACAGTTGGACGCGGGCCATGTAGGCCAGGTGCACCAGATCCGCAAAGGGCAACGTCTTGCTGCCCGCAGTCACGATGCCACCCCTGAATTCGATGATTTGCGGATCGCAGTCGAACTTGCGTGCCGCGAATGTCACCAGTCGCTCGCGCAACGTGCGCGCGGCGTTGCGCGCCGCCATGCCGTTGAGATCGCTGCCCGAGGAGGCGGCCGTGGGCGATGCATTGGGAACCTTGCTGGTGTCGGACGCCGAGACGCGGATCGCATCCATCGCGACGCCCAATTCCTGCGCCACGATCTGCGCCACCTTGGTAAATAGTCCCTGACCCATCTCGGTGCCGCCGTGATTGAGCAGCAGCGTGCCGTCGTTATACAGGTGCAAAAGCGCGCCGGCCTGATTGTAGTGCGTGGCCGTGAACGAAATGCCGAACTTGACCGGCGTCAATGCGATGCCGCGCTTGATCACCGGGTTGGCATCGTTCCAGACTGCGATGTCCTCACGGCGTTGCCGGTATCGCGACGAGCTCTCCAACTGGGCGATGAGTGCGGGCGCGATATTGTCTTCGATGGGCATCCCGTACGGCGTGATGTTTTGCGTGGTGGTGCCGTATAAATTGACGTGCCGAACGTCGAGTGGATCGCGGCCTAGCGCGTGCGCAACCTCGTCAATGATGTTCTCGATCGGGAACATGCCCTGCGGCCCGCCGAAGCCGCGAAATGCAGTGTCGGACACCGTGTTGGTTTTGCAGCGGTAGCTGTGCAGCGCGACGTCCGGCAGCCAGTACGTGTTGTCGGCGTGAAATACCGCGCGATCGTTGACTGGTCCCGACAGATCGGCAGAAAAGCCGCATCGCGAGGCGAGCGTCAGATCGAGTCCGAGAATGCGACCTTGTGCATCGAAGCCCACGTCGTACTGATAGGTAAAGGCGTGCCGCTTGCCGGTAGAGCGCATGTCATCGTCGCGGTCGAGCCGCAATTTTGCAGCGCGACCGGTGCGTCGCGCGATCAGCGCCGCGGCGCAGGCAAACAGCGACATCTGCGTTTCCTTGCCGCCAAATCCGCCGCCCATGCGGCGGCATTCGACCACCACATCGTGGGCGGCGAGCCCCAATACGTGCGCAACCATGTGCTGCACTTCGCCGGGATGCTGCGTCGACGTGTGGATGTGCATGCCGCCATGTTCAACCGGGATGGCCAGCGCGATCTGACCTTCAAGATAAAAGTGATCCTGACCGCCGACAGCGACGGTGCCTTGCAGGCGACGCGGTGCGCGGGCCAGCGCTGCTGCGGCATCGCCGCGTGTGACGTGCACCGGGGGCAGCACAAAGGATTGCGCCGCCATCGCCGCCTCAATGGTCAGGATCGGCGTTAGCGGCTCGATGTCGTAGATCGCCAATCGCGCGGCACGACGTGCGGTGTTGACGCTGGTGGCCGCCACTGCAAACACCGGCTGCCCGACGAACTGCACCACACCGTTGGCGAAGACCGGGTCGTCGTGCTGGATCGGACCCACATCGTTGATGCCGGGAATATCGGCGGCGGTGATCACATCGACAACGCCGGGCGCCGCGCGGACGGCCGCAAGATCGACGCCACGAAGGCGGCCATGGGCGATCGGGCTGGTCCCGATGGCCAGATGCAATGTGCCGTGCGGTTCCTGAATGTCGTCGGTGTAGTGCGCCGTGCCCGCAACGTGCAGGGCTGCCGACTCATGCGGCACACCGGCACCGACCAGCATGGCGTCGACGGCATTGTCGGTGCTGGTAGCGCGCGGGTGGCGGGCGTTCATCGACGAGTCAGTCGGCCGCGAGCGTGACTTGCGCGATGCGCGTGGTCAGCGGCGCGCCGGACGTCTCGAGCCGGAATCGCCGCAAGAGATTGCCGAGCACCGTACGGCGATAGTGGGCCGAGGCACGCATATCGCCGATTGGCGCGAATTCGGACGAGAGTTTATCCGCAGCAGCTTCTGCGTTGGTGTCATTCCACCGCTGGCCGGCGAGGCTGGCCTCAGTGGCAGTAGCGCGCCTGGGCGTGGCGGCGACCCCGCCGCAACCGATGCGTGCCGATGTGGTGATCTCCCGATCGATGGTGAGCGCGAAGCACACAAACACCGCGGAAATATCCTGATCGAAGCGCTTGCTGATCTTGTAGGCGCGCAATGACAGTCCGGGGGCGCGCCGCGGAATGCGAATCCGCACCAGGAATTCGCCGGGAATCATCGCCGATCTTTGGTAGGCGATGTAGAGCTCTTCAAGAGGAAGTTCGCGCTCCCGATCGCGATGACGCAATATCACGGTGGCGCCGAGTGCCATCAAAGCCGGCATCGAGTCGCCGATGGGAGACCCGTTCGCAATGTTGCCACCGAGCGTGCCGCTGTTGCGGATTGGCACCGAGGCGAATCGCACCCAGGCTTCATGCAACTCCGGCCACTGACTGTCCAGCGCGGCGAACGCGGCGGTTAGACTGACTGCCGCGCCGAGTTCGACGTGCGTCGCCGACGTATCAATGCGCCGCAGGTCCGCGACATCACCGACGTAAACGATGTCGCCAATGTTTTTGTGCTGCTTCGTGACCCACAGTCCGACATCAGTGGCCCCGGCCACGATGCGCGCCGCAGGATGCGCGGCAACGACGGCCGCAAGTTGATCGACCGTGCGTGGTGCGAACCATGTGGCGCCGTCGCCGCTGAATTGCAAAGGCTGCGGATCAGCGAGTGCCGCGAGGGCCATTTTCAGTGTCGACTCGTTGGCCTCAATATCGACCGCCCCGCGCCAGCCGTTGGGCGACGGGAAGTCGACCATCGCAAGCGCCGCTTCCACGATTGGGCGGTAGCCGGTGCATCGACACAGGTTGCCGGAGAGCGCGTCCTCGATTACCGCGCGCGTGGGCTTCTGGCCGCTCTTGTAGAGACCGAAGAGGCTCATTGTGAAACCCGGCGTACAAAATCCGCATTGCGATGCGTGACACGCCACCATCGCCTGTTGCACCGGATGCTGCGCGCCGTCGGTCGCGGCCAATGACTCGATCGTGAAGACCGCTTTACCCGCCACTGAAGGCAACAGTCGGATGCACGCGTTGATCGGCTGCCATGCGATTGCACCGGTGACCGGTGCAATCTCGGCCAGAACCACG
Organism: Betaproteobacteria bacterium; assembly: GCA_040007975.1. Classification (GTDB taxonomy): domain Bacteria; phylum Pseudomonadota; class Gammaproteobacteria; order Burkholderiales; family Casimicrobiaceae; genus VBCG01. Next base: position 5,105 of record JBDTTY010000138.1, read on the forward strand.
GTGCACGCGCCGCAGTCACCTTCGGCGCAGCCTTCCTTGGTGCCGGTGAGCCGCCGTTGTTCGCGCAGGTATTCGAGCAGTGTGGTTTGCGGCGAACAACCGCCGACCACCACGGGTTCACCGTTGAGCAGGAAGCGCAGCGCAGTGGATGGGGAGTGGTCGGGCAACTTTGCCTCGTCGCGCGCACCCCGGCGAAGCGCCGGGAGTCAGTTGATCATCGTCTCCCCGCCCGCGTCGAAAGTCAACCATCGCTCGAGCATTGCTGCATACCCGATTCCGGCGTAAGTTCGCGGACGGTGGCCGAGACAATTGCCAGACGCACCGAAGCACTTGTTGCCGCACCATCAAAGGGCACCGCCGCACCGTTCGGCGGCGTCGCCGGGCGGATCGTGTATACCGGATACACGTCTTCCTGTATGCGCGATCCGGTAGACCGAATCGGCTGGCGAACGCGGGCTGGTGACGAAATGGGTGCTGCATGGACGACCCGGGAGGGGCGGCTTCAGCCTCGCGCGAAATCCTGACGAGACTGAAGCCGCGCCTACGAGTTTGAAGAATGGGAGAACGGTAAAGCGATGCGAACACGCCCTGCAAGTGCGGCGGCCAAGGCCGGCGCCGAGGACGCGATCTGCGACGCAATTCGCGCCGCGATCCTCGAACGCCGATTGGCACCGGGGACCAAATTGCAGGAGGTCCCGCTCGGCGCATTTTTTGGCGTGTCGCGCACGATCGTGCGGCAGGCGCTGCGCCGGCTGGCGCACGATGGCATCGTTTCGCTGCGCGATCGCCGCGTAGCCGTGGTCGCTCGACCATCGGCAGCGGAAGTGGCGCACGTATTTGCGGCGCGGCGCGCCATCGAGGCGGCGGTGGTGGAGCTCGTGGTGACGCGGGCCACGCGGCAGAATATCGCCGCGTTGCGGCTGTCGGTGCGGCACGAGGAAGCGGCATACCGGCGCGGCGATCGCGGCGGCGGACTCAAGCTGTCGCTGGCGTTCCACGACGCGTTGGGCCGGTTGTGCGGCAATCCGGTCCTCGTCCGCTATCTGAACGAGCTCGTATTGCAGACGTCGCTGGCGGTCGCGTTATACGAGCAGCCGGATCGCGTGCATGCGCATGCCGATCATCTCGACCTGCTTGACGCGATCGTCAAGCGCGATGCCAAACGGGCGGTCAAGCGCATGATCGAACACCTGAACGACCTTGAGCGCGATCTTCATCTGCAAGTGCCGCCGTCGGTGCCAACGTTGGCGACGATATTTGGCAAACCCGCCAGGCGATGATGGAATCACCGGCAAACCCGGAGGCGAGGCTTCAGCCTCGCTCGAGACCGCGACATCCGACGCACGATGCGAGGCTGAAGCCGCGCCTACCGGCAACAAGAAGGGCCCCGCAGGGCCCTTGTTTGTTACTGCAGACGCGAATGCTTACTTGACGGCTGCTTTGGCCACAGCGGCGATCAGCTTGTCGGCACCCTTGTTCGACACATTGGCGCGGACGAGGATGTCCGGCGGCAATACTTTCTTGCCGAAGAAGGCAGTGTTCCAGTCATCATTGGTGGAAACCACCGTGCCGTCCAGATTGAGACCACCATAGATACCCTTGGAACGGCTGAAGGCGATCAGGTCGGCCACAACGTCGGACTTGGCGCCTGCGCCCACCGGGCCGGCCGCCACACTGGCGTCAGCACCGAACTTGAACGAGTTGGACAGCAGCGAATTCATGCCCTTGTCCGTCATGACGAGCGTGATCATTTCCGATGCGGCCACACCGGCCTGGAAGCCGATGCTGGCGGT
>JBDTTY010000139.1:0-6833 GCA_040007975.1 Betaproteobacteria bacterium
TGCCGGCCTCATCTTTTGCGGCACGGACGCCGACGTGCGGCGAGCCAGACGTTGCGGAGCCAAGCCGTGGCTGATTACCCTGCCCCACAATCTGTTCCAGGCGGTTCCACCGCACCTATCACCGCCGGCGTTCTCGCCTACGCGCTGTTTGCCATCGCGGCAGTGATATCGATCGCATCATCGGGTGTCCCGTTCATTGCGCCACTGTTCGGCATCATCGGCATTGTCGGCGTAATCGTTTGCTATGTGAAACGTGACGACGCAGTCGGGTCGTGGGTGAGTTCCCACCTCACGTGGCTGATTCGCACTTTCTGGTGGTCGCTGCTGTGGTCAGTGCTGGGGTGGCTCATGCTGCTCACGCTCGGCTTGATCCTGATCGGCATTCCTATCGCATTCGGGATTTGGTTCATTTCCGGGCTGTGGGTGCTCTACCGGGTCATTCGGGGCTATCTGCTGTTCAAGGACAGCCGCGCCATTCCCGGCGTTTGAAAGCGACCAGGCATCGCTGGGCGAAATTTGCTCAGCGATGCAGCGCCGGGTCCCACGAACGGGCGTCGCGGTAAACCCACGCCACCAGCAAATCCAGCGCCGCGGCACCCCGCACGGCATTGGGATGGTTGATGATGGCGACCACGGTAAAGCGCCGACCTTCCGCGTCGATCACGTAGCCGGCCAGCGCGCGCACGCCTTCGAGCGATCCGGTCTTCAGGAACGCCTGGCCGGACACGGCACCATTCAAGAAGCGCTTTTGCAGCGTGCCGTCGAGTGCGGCAACGGCCAGCGAACTTGCGAATTCCTCGCGGACGCTGCTGGCATCGGCGGCGATCAACAATCGCGACAGGCCACCGGCCGTGATGCGCTCCTGACGCGACAATCCGGACCCGTTTTCGAGCACCAGTCCGGGCAACGCAAGCTTTTTTTCCTGCAGCCAATGCTGCACGACGTCGGTCGCCAGCGGGATGGTGGCGGGCGGCGGATGGCGCGTGGTGGCAAGAGTCAGAAAAATCTGCCGCGCCATGACATTGTTGGACAGTTTGTTGACGTCGCGCACGACATCGTAGAGCGGTGCGGATTCCAGCACGGCAATCGGTGTGGCATTGCGCGGTGCGCGTCCATCCTTGACGCCACCGGTGAAATTCCCCCCCACCGCGCGGAAATACGTTTCGAACATGCCGTGTACGTAGTGCTGATGGTCAAGCAAGCTGACATACCAGTCGCGTTCGCCGCAATTGCGGGCATAACGACCGGGAAACGACGCGGAGGCAACGCTCGCGTTGTTGACGAAATTGGCGGCAATCGTGGCGCGCCAGTCGCCGCAATCGCTGCCTGCAAGTTGCGGCAGTGCGTCGACGGCGATCTCGGGCAGTGGCGGGTCGACTTTGACCGCCACCAGATTTTTTTGCGCGTCAGGGACGAAGCCGAAACGCAGCGATTTGAAATTGACGAGCAGCGCGTCGGGGCCGACGTTGTACGGGCGCTGTGGCTCCTGGTCGAACGCGGCGGGGTCGTGCGGTGGCAACTTGAAGAACGTGCGATCAAGTACCAGATCGCCAGTGATCTTGCTGACGCCGCGCGCACGCAGATCGGCCATGAACAACTGCCACTGCTCGATCGTGATCTTGGGATCGCCGTAACCTTTCAACAGCAGATTGCCGGTGAGTGTGCCGGCCGCATCGAGCTTGCCGTCAACATAGGCCTCGGTCTTCCAGCGATAGTCGCGCCCAAGGAGCTCAAGCGCTGCAAACGTGGTGACCAGTTTCATCACTGAAGCGGGATTCATCGGCCGATCCGGATCATGCGCAAATAGCGGCCGCGGGGAGCCTGTCTCACGGACTACGATGGCGACACGGTCCAGTGGAATCCCGGCGTCCTTGAACGCGCGCGCCACCGCCCCCGGCAGCGCGGCGTGCGTCGAGAGCGAAATGAGCGCCGCCACGATGACGACAAACGAAGAAATTCGCTTCACGCGCGATCCAGGATATCGAGCGTGCGGCTGGCAAGCATTTGCATCTCGTCGTCGGTCACGATGTAGGGGGGCATGAAGTACACGGTTCGACCCATCGGGCGCAGCAGGAGTTCACATGCCAGCGCTTCGCCAAAGAACCAGCGTGAAAAATCGAAGCGGTCGGTCGTCACTTCAAAAGCGAAGATCATGCCGCGCTGACGAAAGTCGCGAACGGCGCGATGCGCAGCCAGCGGCGCCATGACGCCGCGCCAGTGCTTGGCGCGTTCGCGATTGGCGGCGATTACATCGTCATCGCGAAAGATATCGAGTACCGCCAGCGCAGCCCGGCAGGCCAGCGGGTTGCCGGTGTACGAGTGCGAATGCAGAAACCCGCGCGTTGCATCGTCATCGTAAAACGCCGCAAATATTTCGTCGCTGGCCAAGACGCACGACAGCGGCAGCACGCCACCGGTGATGCCTTTCGACAGGCACATCAGGTCCGGCGCCGGCGCGTTGGCCTGTTCCCACGCAAACATCGTTCCGGTGCGGCCGAATCCCGTCATGATTTCGTCGACGATCAAATGCACTCCATAGCGCGCCGTGATGGCGCGCGCATGGGCGAGAAACGCGGCGTCATACATCGCCATGCCCGCAGCACCCTGTACCAACGGTTCGAGTATCAGTGCCGCCGTCGTGGCGTGATGCGCGGCGAGATGGTCATCCAGTGCTGCGCACGCCGCGTCCACGCTGACACCGTGTCGCGGATCAGGGCAGGGCAGCAGCGCCGGGCGCCGCAGCAGCGGGCCGTAGGCATCGCGAAACACGGCCACGTCGGTGACATTCAACGCGCCAATCGTTTCGCCGTGGTAGCCACCCACGAGGCTGGCAAACATCCGCTTGTCGGGTAAGCCGCAATTGCGCCAATGATGAAAGCTCATCTTCAGCGCAATCTCGGTGGCGGCGGCGCCGTCGGATGCGTAGAACGCGTGGCCGAGTCCTGGTGGTGCCAGGGCCGCCAGACGCTCCGACAATTCGACGACTGGCGCGTGCGTGCAACCCGCCAACAACACATGATCGAGACGATCGATCTGGTCGCGCAATGCGGCGCTGATGCGCGGATTGGCATGACCGAACAGATTGACCCACCAGGAACTGATCGCGTCGAGATAGCGGTGGCCCTCGAAATCGTGCAACCACGCGCCTTCTGCGCGCGCGATCGGAACGAGCGGCAACGTCTCGTGCACTTTCATCTGCGTACATGGGTGCCACACTGCCTTGCGGCTGCGCGCAATCCAGTCGGCGTTCAAGCCCGCCGACATCTCACGGCCTGCCGAGAAACAGATAGAACGTCGACTGGCCTCCGCTGGCGCGACCATAGGCGAAGTAGAAGGGGCCGACCCAGGTATTGGCCGCAAGAAACAGGCTGCCTGCTGTGATGAGGTCGCGCGACGAGACCTGGTCGCGGGTGTTCCAGACGTTGCCGGCTTCGATGGAGCCCCCGACGAACACGGCACCGCCGATCACCGGCAACTGCATCAGTTCATGGTAGTACACCGCGCGCGCAAAGCCGACGAAGGCGCCGGAAAGCTGACTTGTCCGCAGTCCGGACAACTGTAGAAAGCCACCCAGATCGTAGTCGGTGATCAGCGTATTTTCCGCGTTGCGTGTCCCTCCGAACTTGGCCGCAATATTGAAAAAATTCTTGTGATCGTATTCGAATGCGTAGATGCCTTCACCGCCAACACGCACCGCAGTGCTGGAATCGAAAACAAAATCCTGAACCGTCACATTTTGATTGCCGGCAAACATCTCGGCGATGCCCCGCATACCCTTGCGCGCAAAAAACGGGTTGTCGAGACTGTCCCAGCGCACCAGCGCCCGGGCGCCCTGTTCCGTGGTCTTGATCGTGGGATATACCTTTTCCGAGATTTCCGGGTCACCGCGCTGGTGCGCCCACTTGATGCCGATGCGCGCATCGCCTGACGTGGCGAAAGTGGAGCCGAGATCGAGTCCTGCCGTCTGTGTCAGGACGTCGTATTGCGCGACGCGCGATGCGCCGTCAAAGATGTACTCGGGAGCACGCTGCGCAAGGCCGTAGGCCGACAGATAAAGCGCGTTGCCCAGCGACAACGGTTGGTACAGTTCGGTGGCATACCGGCGCGTGCTGCCTAGTATCACTTCGTTGGACCACTGCGCACCAAGGCTGTTCAGCCACACGCGCTTATGGCCGGCCATCACATTGAACGTAGAATCGCCCTGCAGATCCGTCGACAGCAAAAGGCCAAAACGCAGGAAATTGGGGCCCCACGATTTTTCGGTGACGTTGACGACCACGCCTTCCCTGGCCCCCTGACTCACCAGCGCGTAGTCGATCTGCTCGAAGTCGCCGCGTCCGTACAGGCGCGCCATGTCGTTCTCGAGCGTCTTCAGATTAAACGGCTCGCCGGGTTTGGTCTTCATCTGATCTTCGAGCACCTGCGGGTTGGCGTACTGCGTGCCCTCGACCCGGATGAAGTCGAGCGTTGCCGGCAGCGACAACGTTGGTACCGCAAGCTTCTGCTCGAAGGCGGCGTACTGCACAGGGGTGCTAGCCAGTGCAATCAGTTGCGAATGCGCGGCCTCGGCAGCCTTGACCCCGAGTGCGATAAATTCACTCGCCTTGGAGAAATCGATGAACGTGAGTTCGCCGAGATTGGGCGAGATCAATACGTCTTGCGGCCGCAGCGTGCCGAGTTGCGTGCGGACGTTTTGCTCCGTCAGGATGTTGATCATCTGCGACGCGTAGCCGACCACGGACGACAGCTGGTCACGACTCATCAGCGGCGTACCGATATTGACTGCGATCACGATCTCCGCGCCCATCGCGCGCACGACGTCGACCGGCAGGTTGTTGACGAGACCGCCGTCGCCCAGAATGCGTCCATCGAGCTCAACCGGCGCGAACATGCCCGGCACCGACATGCTGGCGCGCATGGCCTGATAGAGGCGACCATGATCGAAGATGATTTGATCGCCGTTGACCATGTCCGTGGCGATGGCGCGAAATGGAATCGGCAGCTTGTCGAAGTTGTCGATGCGATCGACATTGCGTGTAAGTTCATGCAGAAACAATTCCAGATTCGAGCCGGACAGCGCGCCTTTGAAGGTGCGGAATTGGCCATCGCGATAGCCGATTTCGAGTCCGAGCGGAAACTCCGCCTCGAATTCCTTGCGCCGGAAGCTCACGTCGCCACGCGCCGGGCTGTCGGACAACAGCGTGGGCCAACTCACGGTCTCGAGTTGCTTTTCCATCTGCAAGGGCGACATGCCGCTCGCGTACAGGCCGCCGACGATCGCGCCCATCGAGGTGGCGGCGATGTAGTCGATAGGTACGTTGAGTTGTTGCAGGACTTTCAACACGCCCACGTGGGTCATTCCGCGCGCGCCACCACCGGACAGGACAAGGCCGATCTTGGGCCGTGCGCCCGCGGGTTTGGCCGCGACCGGTGACGCGGGAGCAACGACGGGTGACGCGGGAGCAACGACGGGTGACGCGGGAGCAACGACTGGTGACGTCAGATCAACAATCGGTGGCGTGGACGACGTCGGCGCCGTTTGTGCGTGGCTCGGCAGCGCGATCACGAGGGCAACCACGGCGACAAACCAACGATGGCCGGGGTGGGGGCAGGGAGAACGGGCGATTCGCGGCAAAGCGTGGCTTCGGTGCGGAGGTGGTAGCCGATTATAGCGGCGCAGCCGATGATTTTCCGTAGTCGAGGCTTCCGCCTCGCATGAAATTGCTTCAGGAGTTGGACGAGGCCGCAAGTCTCGTCTACATGCTTCCCTGCGGTGATCAGTCGAAGCCACCGCGTCGTACTATTGACGTCCCCATTCCCACCGCCGATGCTTCGACGCTACGGGCATATGGAAGACAACCGCTACACCAATACTGCCATCGCGCTGCACTGGCTCACGGCGCTGCTGATTTTTTGCGGCTTCGGCCTTGGACTGTTCATGACCGGGCTCGAACTCTCGCCGACCAAGTTTCGGCTGTATGCGTGGCACAAATGGATTGGCATCACCGTGTTTTTGCTGGCGGCGCTGCGCGTGGCGTGGCGTGCGGGGCACCGGCCACCTCCGCTGCCGGCAACGATGCCGCCATGGCAGATCCGCGCCGCCGCGGTGACCCATCGGGCCATGTACGTTCTGCTGGTGGCCATCCCGCTCTCGGGCTGGATTTACAGCTCGGCCACTGGCATTTCGGTGGTCTACCTCAATCTCGTCCCGCTGCCCAATCTTGTGGCCAAGAACCGGGATCTGGCCCCGGCGCTGCTTTTGCTGCATCAGACCTTGAACTTCACGTTGGCCGCCATGGTCGTACTGCACGTGGCCGGCGCCCTGCGGCATCAGTTTATTGACCGAGACGGTCTGTTGGGGCGGATGGTTCCCGCCCGCCGGTGAGCGGCCCACGCCATCATTTCCCGACTGTCAATTTCGTCAAAGGATTTCCATGCGCATCCTTCATCCCTTTATTCCACCGCTGGCCGCCATGCTGCTTGCAAGCGGCAGCGCCGGCGCTCAGGGCGTGCTCATCGATCGCAGCGAAATCCGCTTTGTCTCCAAGCAGATGGGCGTCAACGTCGAAGGCAAGTTCCGCCGCTGGAAGGCCAACGTGGATTTCAAGCCGGCAGATCTCGCGCGATCGCGCGCCGATTTCGAAATCGATCTTGGCAGCATCGATCTGGCCAGCGAAGAAGCCGAAACCGAAGTCAAGCGTCCGCGCTGGTTCGACACGTCCAAGTTTCCGATGGCCGTGTTTGCATCCACCGGACTCAAAGATCTCGGTGGTGATCGCTACGAAATTGCGGGCAAGCTCACGATGAAGGGTCACTAGCGCGGCAGTATTAGC
>JBDTTY010000140.1:0-6740 GCA_040007975.1 Betaproteobacteria bacterium
GCGAGCTTGAAAGCACCAGATCGTAGCCACGCAGATCAAAGTTTTCGATGGCGCGTGGAAACAGCGGCAACAGCGCGCGGAATCGATGTCCGACGCCGGGAATGCGCTGCAGGAACGACGTCTTCGCGTGCTTGCCGCCAAGGCGTTGACGCACGCTGTCGGACAAAAAATCAACCAGAGTGAACAGATCGGCCTGCGGGTAGGCGCTCAGGATCTCCGCCAGCACATTTTCGCCGCCACCCCACGTGTCGAGCCAGTCGTGAACCACCGCAATACGCGATGGCATCATGAGGACACACCCGGGTGTTCGGCCAATGCGCGCGTGAGTGCGACGGTGGTCAGGGCGGCACATCCGTCCCACGAGAACGTGGCAGCGCGAGCGCGACCGGCAGTGGCAAGTTGTGCGCGCAGCGCGCTGTCGCCGGCGAGTCGCAGCAAACCTTGCGCGATATCGGCTTCCGACCTGGGGTTGCAGTACAACGCGGCGTCGGCGCAGACCTCCGGCAACGCACCGGCGCGGCCGGCCAATACCGGCGTGCCGGCCGCCATCGCTTCAAGCGCGGGCAATCCGAAGCCCTCATGCAACGAAGGCAAGACCGCAAACTGAGCGGCTTTTACGCGTGCCACCAGATCGTCTTGCGGCAGATCGTCGATCAGTTCGACGCGATCGGCGAGTCGCGCCATAAGTGCCAGCGCCTTGTGATCGACATTGCGCACGCGTGCATGATGCGCGACGAGCACCAAGCGATGGGGAATGGCCGCGCAGATGCGCTCGAAGGCGCGCAACAGGCGAGTCACGTTCTTGTGCGGCTTCAGAAGGCCGACATAGATGATCGTCGGCGGTTGACCATCCTCGTCGCGATCGACGCGCGGCACACTGAACCACATCGGGTCGACACCGAGCGGGGTGACGGAGGCCGCATCCTGCGTGCACGCGCCAAAGCGCACAGCTTCACCGCGCGTGAACGCCGACACGCACATCACTGCACGTGCACGTGCGCGTATGGAACGAAGCCACCACCGTACCGGCACCGCGCGTCCCCTCCCGGCAAGTGTCGGTTCGGTCAATGGCAGCAAATCGTGCAGCGTGACGGCAAGTTGCATCGTTGATCGCAGGGGCACATTGAAGTGCGGCACCCACAGCAGGTCCACGCTGGTGGCCCGCGGCGGAACGCTGACAAGGCAACGCACCGATAGCGGTGGCACGTCCCATATATCGACTTCGACATCCGAGGGCAGCGAGTCGGCGATGGCGTGTTGCATCGATGATCGCGCGAGAATCAACGGTCGCCATTGCGCAAGCTGCGGCACGACACGTGGCAGCAAATGCTCGAGATACACGCCGATGCCCGAGTGGCCGGCGAGGCGTGCATCGATGACGAGGCGGCGCACTGGTGGTGCCGTTCAGCGTGGCGCGATCGCCGCAGGCCGCGGCGTGCGTTGCAGCGACATGATCATCGCGGTGGCAATGGCGCGCGCGAACTGGTCGTTGCCACGTTGATTGTAGTGGCAGCAGTCGTCGGCATACACCGGCGCGGAATCGCCATCAAAGAGCCGCGTGGCATCGAGCACATCGACACCCGCGGTACGCAACGCAGGCAATGCCGCGAGCAACGCCGGATATCCAGCCAGCACGTGGGGCCGATACGGGGAATCTTCGCGGACCGCCAACCTGGCTTCGGCAGGCGCAAACAGATGATTGCCAAAATATTGATTGGGTTGCACGACATGCAGGTACGGGATCCCGCGCATTTGCAGCAGATCGTGCATCTGCCGCGAGGCGGTCGACCACAGCTTCACTGCGACCTCGGTGTCGGCGGCGGCACCGACCGTCGGTGTGCTTGCGACTAGTTCGATCAGCGACGGCGTTGCTTCGGATGAAGCTGCGCCCATTGTCGCGGTGAGGTCAGCATACTCGCGCGCGAATCGGCGCAACCGCAACGTATCGACAAGGTTACCGAGCGCCAATGGCGCCTGCTCCGCGGCGGCTTCCAGTTGCGCCATCTGCCGCTTGAGGTCGGCGAGTTGTGCCACCAATGCACCGCCGGCACCGCCCTGTTCCAAGGGTGCAAGTTGTGCCAAAGGTGTCATGTGTTCGACGCTGGGCATGGAGGCCGCGACACCGGCAGCGAGATTGTGTCGTGCCAATGCAATTTCGTTGAATCCGTCGATGTTGATCACGAAGTCAAAGTGCTGCCCCAGCACCAGAAAATAGTTGAGCACCAATAACTGTTGCGGTTGCTTGTAACCACCGGCCGCGAAATTGAGAATCACGATGTCACGGTCACGCAAGGCAGCCGCGGCGCGCAGGTCGCGCCCCAGTGGAGTTGCGCCTTGCAGCGCAAACCATTGCGCCACCGAGCCGCCAAAGATGCCGATCACGAACGGCTTGCCGCTGGTGACCGAAAGCGGAAAATCATGCGTCGACAGAAAGCCGTAGTTGTTTGTGGTGACGGCAATCCAGTCGGGGGACTTCGCAGGTGCGGCCAGCTGCGCCAGGCGTTCGGCGGTGATCACATCCTTCAGCGCGAGGCCAGGCGCGCGCATGAATCCGAAGTAGGGCGCAACACGAAATGTGGTCAATGGCGCCGTGGCGGCCATCGTCACGCCAGCGGCGGGCCGCTTGCGGGTGTAGTAGAACTCGTCGTGCATGGCGAAATGCCAGGCGAGAGCCGCCAGTTCGGCCAAAACGGCCAGCACGACCCCATTGATGACAATCAATCGCAATGCGTTACGCATGTCATTCAGGCGCAGACCGTGTCGCTGCTGGTTCCGGCAAACGAAAGCACATCGTCGTGTATCGTGTCGGCTTGTTTGGCACTCGCCACGGCGTTCGTCATGTTCGACTTGTTCTCCGACCTTTGGGCTTACATGCGCGCCCGCAAGAAATTCTGGCTGGCGCCGCTGATCATCGTACTGGTGCTATTTGGCGCACTGCTGGTTTTCGCGCAGGGCTCGGTACTGGCCCCCTTTATCTATACCATTTTCTGACGGAGCGATCGGCCATCGTCAGAACGGCCGCGTCAGGTCCTTGACCGGGTCCTTATCCGTGGTGGGAATTCGATAGCTGGCGGCGCCAGGGTCAGGACCCCGCGCCATGCCGCGTTTGCCCAGCATCCGTAGCACCATGCCCAGCGGCACGATCAGCAGAAAGAACACGGCTCCCAGCAGGACGCGCGTGTTGATCCAGCCCAAAACGTGTCCCACTCGCATCCAACCGCGATAGAGAGGCGCCAGCGCCTGGGGCCACGTTGCCGCAAATAGCATCAGAATCGCAGCGACGCCGACCGGCCACCAAGGGATCACGCGCCCGTAGTACCAAGGCAGCATGCAAAAAATCACGAGGACAGCGACCGCCAGAATCGCGCCGAACTGGCGCATTTCGCGATCGGTTGGTGCCGCCGTGGCTTCAGTCAAGTTCGAACTCCTGCTGCCAGCTCTCGTCCTTCACGACCGGGGGTTGCACCGCCTTGCGCATGACGCAATTGCCGACGACCAGTCGGTCGATTTCCGTGCGCATGAAGCAGCGGTAGGCATCTTCAGGCGTGCAGACGATGGGCTCGCCGCGCACGTTGAATGATGTGTTGATCAGCACGGCACATCCGGTCTCGGCGTCAAATGCGTCTAGCAGCGCATAAAACCTCGCGTTGTCGTCACGGGAGACCGTCTGCACACGCGCCGAATAATCAACGTGAGTGACTGCAGGCAACGTCGAGCGACGCTCCATCAACTTGTCGATGCCGAACTTGGTACTTGCGCCAGGGTCAGTGCGCCGCAGCGCGGGCTGCACCGGCGCTACCAACAACATGTACGGGCTATCGGCATCGAGCTCGAAATAGTCGGCGACCCGCTCACGTTTCACCGCAGGCGCAAACGGTCGGAACGACTCACGATATTTGATCTTGAGGTTCATTGTCCGTTGCATGCCGGGATTGCGGGGGTCGCCCAATATCGAGCGATTGCCAAGTGCGCGCGGACCAAACTCCATGCGCCCCTGAAACCATGCGACAACCTCGCCGTTCGCCAGCGCCTTGGCAGTGTCGGCATAAAGGGACCTGTCGTCGGTTTCCGTGAACACTGCGCCGGCGCCGGCGAGTCGCGTGCGGATCTCGGTGGCCGTGTATTCGGGGCCGAGGTAGGAGCCGCGCATCGCGTCGATTCCCTGCGTGCTCCGTGGTGAACGTAGATGGTCGTGCCAGACGCACAACGCGGCACCGAGCGCACTGCCGGCGTCGCCCGCAGCCGGCTGCACCCAGATTCGCTCGAAGGGTCCTTCACGCAGCAGCCGACCATTGGCGACACAATTGAGTGCGACCCCGCCCGCCATACACAGGTTGCGCTGTCCTGTTTCGCGCGCAATCGTGTGTCCCAACCGCAGCACCACATCTTCGGTCACCTGTTGAATCGACCGCGCGATGTCCATGTGCCGCTGTTCCAGCGGCGACTCCGCGCGACGCGGTGGTCCGCCAAACAACGCATCGAAGTGCGCGTTGGTCATCGTGAGGCCGGTCGCGAAGTCGAAATACTTCATATCGAGCCGAAACGTGCCGTCGTCCTTGAGGTCGAGAAGATGCTCGAGGATGACTTTCGCATACCGCGGCTCCCCGTACGGCGCCAGCCCCATCACCTTGTATTCGCCCGAATTGACCTTGAAACCACAGTAGTACGTAAATGCCGAATACAGGAGACCGAGTGAGTGTGGAAAGCGAATCTCCCACGCCGGCTTGAGTCCATCACGCGTTCCCGTCCAGACCGACGTGGTGGCCCACTCGCCCACGCCGTCGAGACACAGCACTGCAGCCTCGTCGAAGGGCCCCGGATAAAATGCGGCGGCCGCATGTGCCTGATGGTGTTCGGTGAACAGCAGTGGAGGAACCTTGCCGGACTTGTGTCCTGCAAGCGACTTGAGTTCGGACCGCAACAGGCGCTTGAGGTACAGCTTTTCCTTGAGCCATGCCGGCATTGCCTGCATGAATGATGAGATGCCACGCGGGCTGTAGGCCAGGTACGTTTCCAGCAGCCGCTCGAATTTCAGCAGTGGCTTGTCGTAGAAGACCACATGATCGATATCGGCAAGATTGATGTTGGCGACTTCAAGGCAATAGCGGATCGAATGTCGAGGAAATCGGGCATCGTGCTTTTTGCGGCTGAAGCGTTCTTCCTGCACGGCGGCGACAATGCGGCCGTCTTCGATCAGTGCTGCCGCGCTGTCATGATAAAACGCGGAGAGGCCGAGAATGCGCGTCATGAATGCGGCTCGCTGTCAACATGGCGCATGCGTGTCAAAGGGCCGGAGTCAGATCCCATGCCACGTGCGTAGAAATAAATGCCGAATACGGCGTAGGCCAATGTCAGAAGTCCGTTCTGGGACACCTGTCCGCTCACCGCGAAGTACAAGACCAACGCCATCCATGCACCGAGATGCAACGGATTGGCAAACGACCAGCGGCGCACCCACAATGCGTGCACCAGCAGCGCGAGAAAGCCAAGCGTGAACAGCGCCCCATTTTCGGCCAACCATTCGATCCAGATGTTTTCGTTTTTCGCGTTGACGTTGTGATTGGCGTCGAACTTGTTGACGCCCGGCAGTTCGCTGTCGAAGCGGCTGAAGACGTAATCGTCGTATGCGCGCGGGCCGACCCCGAACCAAGGGTGGCGGCTCCACACGTTGAGCCCCATTCGACTGATCATTACGCGGTCGGTTCCTGACGTCGACTTGTCCTCAAGGTTGAGATCCGCCGCAAAGCGGGCCACCTTTTCGGAGGTGCTCGGGGCCACCACCCCCGGCGTCATCGATGGCGTGGGGATCAACAGCACCAGTGCCGTGACCGGAATCAGAAACCGCAGGTAGTGCCGTACAAACAGTGCCCGTCGCAGTGCAAAGATCATCACGCCAAGGGCGACGAACAGGACCCAGCCAGTCTTGGCGGTCGAATGCACGAGCACTATCAGGAGTAGAACGACGGCGACGCGCACGGCCCACGAAATGCGTTCGCGGAGCAGCAACATCGGCAGGAGCAAGAAAGAAAAAATGTTGAGAAAGTGGGGCCATCCGGAAACCCCGTTAATACGCCACGTATCGAAATGCCGTTGTGGTTCGAAGATCACATGGTCAAGTGCAAACAGCGAGACGAACTGGACAAGCCCGAATAGCGCGATCAACGCCACGCTTCCGGCAATCGATGCCTGCACCACGCCGATCGGAAAACGGCGGGCCACCAGAAATGCATATACGGTAAGGATAGTGAAAAGATCGAAGGCCAGCCAACCACACCACAGTAGAGAGTCGCGAACATTGGCGGAGCTGGCGACCGAAATCGCCAGCGGCAAGAGCACCAACGCCGCCCACGGCGGAATCGCGGACAAGCCGGCACGCGCGGCTTCCAGCATTCGACCCGGCGCAAACAGCCAGAGCGCGAGGATGGCGAAATAGCCGTACTTGATCTTGACGCCCGCGACCTTGAAGAACAACAGATCGGCCGACAGTAGAAACAGTGTCACGGCAAAGAATGCCACCGCCGGTGACAATAGCACTTCAGCGTGGGCCAAGCCAATGGCGGACGGCATCAGGCCGGTGACTCGGCGCCGTGGTCGTGGCGGTTGCTGCTGCCTTTCGGAGATCTTCGGCATGGACGTCAATGCGGCATCTCACAACACATCGGCAAAGCCCTTGCGTGAGCGCTGAAAGCCATAAAATCCGAGCCAGGCGACGGCAATGCCAAGTGCCCACATGAGCAACA
>JBDTTY010000141.1:0-6708 GCA_040007975.1 Betaproteobacteria bacterium
TGCAATTGGGAGGACACAAAGCAAGGATCGCGCCCGGGGACGTCCGGACGGCATCTGCATTTTGCGCCGCAACATATGAGCACCCACGTGTAGACGCGGCTTTTGCCTCGAGCAATGGTTCAATTTCCCGTAGGCGAGGCTTCAGCCTCAAGCGAGGGTTCGATTCCCGGTAGGCGAGGCTTCAGCCTCGCGAAAACGTTCGATTTCCTGTAGGCGCGGCTTCAGCCTCGCTTACCAAACCGAGCGATCCGACAGGACGGTTACAATCCGCGTCAAGAAAGTACAACGGCGGGCACTCCCGACGGCCACTCCATGGCCGTGGCACCCCGCAGCGATCGTCCCCCTATGCCCAACATCGCCTCCCAAGCCCGCGCCAGCACCAATGGCATCCGTTACCTTACCCTCGGTGCCGTCGCGCTTGCATGCCTTGCGGAAACGAGTTCCGCCCTCGCCTCCGACGGCGGAGGCCATATTGCGACGACGTTTCTCTGGATCGGCATACTGCTCCTGCTGGCCAAAGCAGCCGGGCTAGTCGAGCGAATCGGACAGCCGGCGGTGTTGGGGGAGCTCCTGATCGGCGTGGTTATCGGTAACCTTGCGTTGCTCGGCTTGCCCACGAGTTTCACCGCGATGACCGGAGCACTGGTCGATAACGAAATCCTGCGTTTCCTCGCGGAATTCGGCGTTGTCATACTGCTGTTCCAAATCGGACTCGAGTCCGATGTCGCAACGATGAGCAAGGTAGGCGTTCCCGCGCTGCTTGTGGCGTGTGTCGGGGTCGCAATTCCTTTTGCCCTTGGCACGTACGTGGTCGGACCATGGCTGCTACCGGAGCTATCGTTTAACGGGCATTTGTTTCTCGGCGCCACGCTGACCGCCACGTCGGTCGGGATTACCGGTCGCGTGTTTCAGGATTTGAATGTTCTGCGGTCCCGCGAAGCGCAAATTGTCCTCGGCGCGGCCGTGATCGACGACGTGATCGGATTGATCATCCTTGCGGTCGTCTCGGCGATCGTCACTGCGGGTTCGGTCGACGTCTGGGGCGTTATCATCATTACCGCCAAGGCTGTCGCGTTTCTCGCCGCCGCGCTTGTGATGGGGCGGTTTGCGGCCCCGCAATTTTCGCGTTTCTTCTCCCTGATTCACACCGGTCCCGGCATGAAAGTCGCCGTTCTATTGGCCACCTGTCTCACCTTTGCGTGGGCGGCGCACGCCATCGGGCTCGCACCCATCGTCGGCGCCTTTGCTGCCGGATTGATTCTCGATGAGGTCCAGTTCCGTGGCTTTGTCGAACCCGGCCTGGTCAAGGACATCCGCGAATCGGTCGACGACGCGCCCGCCCGCACGCGGGACCGGGTCGAGGTTGCGCTGCGCAAGCACGAGCAACACAGCTTGCAGCACCTGATGGAACCGGTCGGTCACCTGCTGGTACCGCTGTTTTTTGTCTATACCGGTATGCAGGTGAAGCTGGCAACGTTGTTTGATGCCCACATCCTGATCGTTGGCGCCATAATCACAATCGTGGCCTTTGCGGGCAAGCTTGCGTCGGGCGTCGTCGCCGGCAACGTCCGAAAATGGGTGGTCGGTTGGGGCATGGCACCACGCGGAGAGGTCGGCCTGATTTTTGCGGTAGCCGGCAAGACACTCGGCGTGATTCCGGATGACGTGTTTTCGATGATCATCGTGGTGGTGATCCTGACGACATTACTGACTCCACCCATCCTTGTTGCGACCATCAAGCGCAGCGGGGTTACCGACTAACCTGCGCCTGCTCCATTCACCCGGATGGCAAAGGCATTGAAGGAAGGCATCATGCTGTTGAGAATGTTCGCACTAACCTTCCTGCTTGCGCTGGCACAGATTCCCGGTGCATTCGCCCAGGAAATCACGCTGTTCCAGAACGAAAATTTCTCCGGCCCCAACATCTCGGCCAACAATTCGATTCCCAACCTTGACTCGACAGGATTCAATGATCGCGCGTCATCGGTGCAAATTCGTTCTGGCGCCTGGCAGTTGTGCGCCGATGCGTTTTATCGCGGCCAGTGCGTCACGCTGCAGCCGGGCAACTATGCCAGCCTTGCGTTGTTGGGACTCAACAATGCCGTGTCGTCGATTCGCGAAGTGGGCTGGAACAGTGGCGGCGGAGTTGGTAGCAGTGGCGGCGGAGTTGGAAGCAGTGGCGGCGCCATCGTTCTTTACGACTCGCCCGGCATGACGGGTCGTTCCGTATCGCTCACCGGACCCGTGGCCAATTTCGACGATATCCGGTTCAACGACCGCGCGTCGTCGGGCATCGTCTCGCGCGGCACGTGGCAAATCTGTTCGGACGCCAACTTCCTCGGCAACTGCGAAGTATTTCGTCCGGGCCGCTACGACAATCTAGGCGCCGTGACGAGTCAGGCAAGTTCGGCACGCATGATCGACGGCTCGGGCAGCGCCGGCGGCGGGATGGGCGGCGGCAACAATGGCGGTGGGTGGGGCAGTGGCGGAAGTGGCGGCGGCTGGCAAGGTGGTCCCAGGATCGTGCTTTACGAAGGCACCAATTTTTCGGGCCGTTCGTATATGGTCAGTACCGATGTGCTGACCAATCTCGGCAACAGCGGCTTCAACGATCGCGCTTCGTCGCTGCGGGTCGAACAAGGCTACTGGATGTTTTGCACCGATGCCAACTTCGGTGGCGAATGCCGCACGCTCGGCCCCGGCGACTATCCGTCGCTCCCGTATGGACTGAAAAATTCGATTTCGTCTGCGCGCAAGATTTCCAACAACTATCCATACAACCAACGGCCCAATTGGTGAGCTGGTCAATCATGGTCGTGCACGCAACGCCAATGCGCGCGCCAGTGCATGACCTCACCGCCCGCAAACGCCACCATGCCGATCATTGACGATATCGCCGGTCTGCGCCGCGTGTTGGCGCAGACCCGGACCATCGCGGTGGTCGGCTTGTCGACGCAATGGCATCGACCAAGTTACTTCGCCGCGAAATACATGCAGGATCACGGCTACACGATCATCCCGGTCAACCCGGCCTATCAGGAAGTCCTGGGTCAACGCTGCTACCCCGACCTCGCGTCCATCGCGGGCGCCGTCGACATGGTGGATTGCTTTCGCAAGCCCGCGGACATCGAGCCCATTGCGCATGCCGCCATCGCCAAGGGCGCGCGCGTGCTGTGGTTGCAACTCGGCATTCGCAACGATGCTGCCGTCAAGGTCGCCGTGGACGCGGGCCTCGAGGTGGTCGTCGATCGCTGCGTCAAGATCGAACATGCGCGCATTCTGGGCGGATTGAATTTTGCCGGCGTCAATACGGGCGTGATCTCGGCCCGGCGTGCCGGCTGATGGCAATGGCGCACCATGGCTGATCGCCGCTTCGGTTTCGACACGTTGTGCCTGCATGCGGGACAGATTCCTGATGCCGCCACGGGCGCGCGCGCGCTACCGATCTATCAAACCACATCGTTCGTTTTTGACAGCGCCGATCACGCCGCCAGCCTCTTCAATCTGCAAACCTTCGGCAACGTCTACTCACGCATCTCCAATCCGACAGTTGCCGCGCTGGAAGAACGGATCGCGGCGCTGGAAGGCGGGCGCGCCGCGCTTGCCACCGCCACCGGGATGGCAGCCCAGACGGTTGCCTTGCTGACCCTCTGCAGTACCGGCGACCACATCGTTGCCGCACGCACGCTCTACGGCGGCACGTACTCGCAACTTGCGGTCACCTTTGCGCAGTTTGGCATCGAGGCGACGTTTGTCGACGGCGACGACGCTGCGAATTTTCGCGCGGCGCTGCGGCCCAACACCAAAGGCATTTATGCCGAGACGATCGGCAATCCTCAATTGAACGTTGCCGACCTGGCCGCGATTGGCGCGGTTGCCCGCACTGCGGGCGTGCCATTGGTTGTGGACAACACGCTGGCCTCGCCGTATTTGTGCCGCCCGTTTGAGCATGGCGCGGATATCGTCGTGCACTCGGTCACCAAATACTTGGGCGGACATGGCACCACCATGGGCGGTGTCGTCGTGGAATCAGGTCGTTTTCCATGGGACAACGGCAAGTATCCACAGATGACCGAACCCTCGCGCGGCTATCACGGCGTGCGCTTCTTCGAAACGTTCGGCGACTTCGGCTTCACGATGAAGGCGCGAATGGAAACAATGCGCACGCTGGGGCCTACGTTGGCGCCGCACTCGGCGTTTTTGCTGATGCAGGGCATCGAAACCCTGCACCTGCGGATGCCGCGTCATTGTTCGTCGGCACTCGCAGTCGCCCGCCATCTGCAGCAACATCCCGCAGTCGCGTGGGTGCGCTATCCCGGTCTCGACGGTGATCCGTACCACGCACTGGCCCATCGCTACCTGCCCGATGGCGCTGGCGGCATCCTCACGTTTGGTGTCACGGGCGGCGCATCGGCTGGCGTCCGCTTCATCGAGGCCGTGCAGTTCTTGTCCCACCTCGCCAATGTCGGCGACGCCAAGACGCTGGTGATCCATCCGGCGTCCACCACCCACCGCCAACTTGGCGACGACGAGCAGCGCGCCGCGGGTGTGTTGCCCGAAATGATCCGACTGTCCGTCGGTCTCGAATCACTGGACGACATCCTGTGGGATATCGATCAGGCCTTGCAGAAAGCGACTGCGTGATGCGCGAAATCAATGTCCCGTTGCCCTGGGTGGGGCTCGTGCTATCACTCGCGTTGTTGGGTCAGGAAGTCCTGCTCCGCATGTGGGGCAACGAACCGTCGTTGACGGCCTCGCTATATCGCGTCGCCGTGATGGCCATCGGCGTCACCTCGCTCGCGATCCTACTGCTGCCGCGGCGGCGCATCGGCTATATGTTGGGCTTCCTGCTGTGCGCGGCGCTGATGGGCTGGGCCTTTTGGTTGCAGTATGGCAAGGGCCTCGAACCATGTCCGCTGTGCATGTTCCAGCGCGTTGCCGTCATCGCCATCGGCGTCGTGTTTCTGGTGGGCTTGATTCACAATCCGCAACGCTTCGGCGCCGCCGTCTACGCGGGCCTGATCCTGCTGTTTGCAGTCGGTGGCGTGGCGTTTGCGTCGCGACAGGTGTGGCTGCAGTCGTTGCCCAAAGATCAGGTGCCGGCGTGCGGCATGGGCATCTCGTACATGATGGACACGATGCCGTTCCTCGATGTGGTTACCAAGGTCTTTGCGGGCAGCGGTGAGTGTGCCGACAAGGCGTGGGTTTTTCTGGGGCTGTCGATTGCCGGATGGACGTTCGTGTTTTTCATCGCCGTCACAATCTATGCGATGGCGCTGGTTCGCCGCGATTAGATGGTCGGGCCGTGTAGACGAGGCTTCAGCGTCGTGCACCACCCCGCGAGGCTGAAGCCTCGCGTACCGCCAGGGTGCACCACCCCGCGAGGCTGAAGCCTGGCGTACCGAGGCGTTGCTATTTCGGCGCCATCCGTATCGCGCCATCCAGACGAATCACTTCGCCATTGAGCATCGGATTGCGGATGATCTCCGCCACCAGCGACGCAAACTCGCCGGCCTCGCCCAGCCGTGAAGGAAAGGGCACCATCTTGCCCAGTGCCTGCTGCACATCGTCGGGCAAACTCGACATCATCGGTGTGCGAAAAATCCCCGGCGCGATGGTCATGACACGAATGCCGAAGCGCGCCAACTCGCGCGCGATCGGCAACGTCATCGCGACAAGGCCCCCTTTAGACGCGGCATAAGCGGCCTGCCCGATCTGGCCGTCGAAGGCTGCCACGGATGCCGTGTTGACGATCACGCCGCGCTCACCGCCTGCGTTGGGAGTGCCTGTGCTCATCGCCTGCGCAGCCACACGAATCATGTTGAAGGTACCGACCAGATTGATCGTGATTGTGCGTGCAAATCCCGCTAGCGCATGCGGGCCTTCCTTGCCGACGACCTTTTCACCGTGCACGATGCCCGCGCAATTGACAAGGCCGGTCAGGCCCCCCAATCGATCCATGGCGGCGGCAACCGCGGCCACCGCACCGCCTTCATCGGCAACGTCGGTGCGCGTGAAGCGCGCCGCGTCACCCAGTTCGTCGGCGAGCGCCTGGCCTTCGTCGGCGTTGAGATCCGCAATCAGCACACGCGCGCCGCCGCTAACCAGCATGCGCGCCGTGGCGCCACCCAGTCCCGATGCGCCTCCTGTCACGATGAATGCCCCGCCTCGCAAATCCATTGCCGTCCTCCGTCAATTCAACACGCCATGACGCGCGCGCTATTTTTCCTGCGCCTTGATGACCGTCATCGCCGTGGCAATGAGACCTGCCATATCCGACACGTTGGCCGGTACGATCAACGTATTGTTGGTTCGCGCCAACAGCCCGAATGCATTGATGTAGTTCTCGGCCACTTTTAGATTCACGGCCTGAAGCCCCCCCGGCGATTGGATCGCCTCTGCGATCTGGCGTATGGCCGAAGCATTGGCCTCGGCATTGAGCAGCGTCGCCTGTGCCGCGCCCTGCGCGTTGTTGATTTCGGCCTGCTTCTCGCCTTCCGATTTGGCTATCGCGGCTTCGCGCGCGCCCAGCGCTACATTGATCTGTTGCTGCCGATTGCCTTCCGACGTCGCAATGACTGCCCGCTTTTCACGTTCGGCCGTGATCTGAGCCTGCATCGAGCGCAGGATTTCCGCCGGCGGCGTCAGGTCCTTGATTTCGTAGCGCAACACTTTGACACCCCAGCTGCGTGCCGCCTGGTCGAGCGC
>JBDTTY010000142.1:0-6706 GCA_040007975.1 Betaproteobacteria bacterium
GAACGCGTGGCGATCGTCGGGTCGTCGGGTTCCGGCAAGAGCACGCTGTTGCACTTGCTTGGCGGACTCGATGTGCCAACCGCAGGTGATGTCAGCGTCGAAGGCGTGGACTTTGCATCACTCTCGGAAGCTGCGCGCGGCCGGGTCCGCAATCGCGCGCTGGGATTCATCTATCAGTTCCACCATCTGCTGCCCGAATTCAGCGCGGTCGAAAACACGGCGATGCCGCTGGTGATTCGACGCATGCCGCCCCGCGAAGCCCATGCGCAAGCGGCGGCAATGCTGGAGCGTGTCGGTCTTTCGCATCGCCTCAAACATCGACCCGGTGAATTGTCCGGCGGCGAGCGCCAGCGCGTCGCGTTGGCCCGCGCACTGGTGACCAAGCCGCGATGCGTCCTTGCCGACGAGCCCACCGGCAATCTCGACCGCAAGACGGCCGAGGGTGTGTTCGATCAGATGTTGGCGTTGAATGCGGGCGAGGGCACGGCGCTGGTGATCGTTACGCACGACCTCGAACTGGCCGCGCGCGCAGATCGCACGTTGCACCTCGTCGACGGCCGCCTGATCTGACGCAAGCGCTGGCCGGGCGTCCACCGCGTGCAGCGGCGGAGCATCGAGGCGGAAGAATTTACCGCCACGGGATCGGCGGTTGCGCGAGGTCCCACGTGCCGTAGTGCGCCGGTTCGTTGATCTCGATCACTTCGAGATCATCGGCGCGTGCGATCACGTTGTGCGGCACGCCCGCCGGTTGCGACAGGCCATCACCGGCATGCAACGTCACGTCGCCTTCGACGCCGGCAAAGCGGAAGGTGAGCCAGCCGTGCAGCACATACACATAGTGTGCGGTCATGTCATGCCAATGCCAACCCGTCGGCGCAGGCAGCGGCTTCAACGAACGGATATGCTTGATGCCGATGCGACCATTGGTTGCCCCCGCAAGACCCAGATCGCGATACTCGACATCGTCGCGCAAACCTTCGCGATCCCAGTTTGCAGTGCTCGCAGTGACTTGTGCGAAGGCGCTCAGGCTTTGCGCCAGTTCGCGCGGGCCCGCATAGCGTGGTGCATCTTCAGGCCGCATCCGTGGCCTCCATTTTAGGTTTGGAAACGCGCGACACGTGGCGACGCTGAAGCCACGCATGAAACCTCGCTATCAATGCGCTTTGAAAGGCATTTCGATCAATACTCGACCGGAATCGGATCGAGTGCGCGCCACAGATACCATGTGGCCACACTGCGCCACGGTGCCCACCGTACTCCAAACTCGCGCAGCGCCTTGGGCGCCATGCGCACACCATCGTGATAATGCAGCGCGACGCCTTTTTGCAGACCGATGTCGTCGACCGGAAAAACGTCGGCGCGCATTTCGTGAAAGATCAGAAACATCTCCGCCGTCCAGCGACCGATGCCCTTGACGGCGGTGAGGCGCAGGATCAGCGCTTCGTCATCGAGCGCCGGCCACTCGGAAGGATCGAGTTGGCCTGCGACGAAGTGGCGAGCGAGATCGCGCACGTAGATGGCCTTGTTTTCCGACAGGCCGACGCGGCGCAGCGTGGGCATCCGCATCCGGCCTACCCGTGCCGGATCGAGATGGATCGGCGCGCCGTCACCGTGTGCAGCAACGACA
Organism: Betaproteobacteria bacterium; assembly: GCA_040007975.1. GTDB lineage: Bacteria > Pseudomonadota > Gammaproteobacteria > Burkholderiales > Casimicrobiaceae > VBCG01. Next base: position 1,628 of record JBDTTY010000142.1, read on the forward strand.
AATCGATTCCAGATGGACTCGGCGGCCTTGACGGAAATCTGCTGGCCGACAATGGCGCGCGCCAGCGTGGTGAACGGATCGCCGCGGCGGGTGAGATGGATCCCGGGATTTGATGCAATCAACTTGCGCAGCACGGGGTCACCGTGGCCCAGCGCTCGCGCTGCCGTGTCCCAGTACGCCGGCTTCATGCGATGGTAATCAAGTGGCGGCGCGGAGGCGGGCGCGGCGACGCCAGGTCCACACCGTATGGCAGCGCCAACCGACGCGCACCACGACCCAACCGATGGCCGCGAGGGTTACGGCCAGCAATACGAGTCCGAGTGCCAACGGCTTGCCCAGCTGGGTCATCCAATGGAAGAGCGCGGGCGCGAAGTCCATCAAGCCGGTGGATGGAGGCATGGCCAACTGCGATGCGGGCGCGGCGCCGGGAAAAAAGAGGCTGCCATATTCGTAGGCCACGACATACAGCGGCACGATCGTCAGCGGGTTGGTGTACAGCGTGGTGATGACGGCCACCGGGAAATTGGCGCGAATGGTCATGCACAGCAAAATGGCGGCCGCGATCTGCAGGGGTCCGGGAATCAGGCCGCAAAATAGTCCGACGGCTACCGCGCGTGCTGCCGACCGTCGATTGAGGTGCCACAAATCAGGATCGGCCAGTGACGGCAGATAGCGCTGCACCCACGGGTTCGACGTCACTTTGTCTACCGCCGGTTGCAGGCGAGAGGTCAGTCGATTGAATAGTCGGCGTGGCATGTGGGACCCTTGAAATGGTACATTAGCAGGGTTTGTCTATCAGGCAGTCCGGATGTTCCCAGCGCAGCTGAAACCAGGGATGAATCGCGGGAATCCGGGGTCGGAATGCTCCTGCGGGAGGATCCACAATCGGGTTCCCCGCACGTTTCCACACCACTGGCCTTACCTCCTGGCCGCCCTGCGCGGCGCGGCGTTTTTACCGCTCTTTTGGTTGGCTGGCGCAATCCCTCCCGCGCTGGCCGCAGCGGACCCCGACAAAGTGATTCGCGTGGCTGTTCAGGCTGCCGAAGCCGGCTTCGATCCGGTTCGCATCAGCGATCAATATTCGTCGATGGTGATCGAAGCGATTTTCGAGCGTCTGCTCACTTACGATTACCTTGCCCGTCCCGCAAAACTCGTCCCGATGGCAGCGCAAGCGTTGCCTGACGTGACCGAAGAGGGCAGGACCTACACGTTTCACTTGCGTCCCGGAATCTACTTCACGCCCGATCCCGCGTTCAAGGGCGTTCGGCGCGAGCTTGTCGCCCAGGATTTTGTCTACAGCTATATGCGTTTCGCCGATCCTGCCAATCGCGCGCCTTTCGGATTCATGCTCGCCGGCAAGATCAAGGGTCTCGACGCATTGGCGGCGGCGGCGACAAAGTCGGGCAAATTCGATTACGACGCCAAACTGTCCGACCTTGAGGCGGTGGATCGCTACACGCTACGCATCCGCCTGGCGCGCACCGACTACAACTTTGCTTATGTCACTGCGCACTCGTCGTTCAGTGCCGTCGCGCGCGAAGTGATCGACGCCTACGTCGGCAAGACGGACGCCCACCCGGTCGGCACCAACGCCTACCAGTTGAAGGATTGGAAGCGCGCCGCCAGGATCACGCTCGAGGCCAATCCGGGTTACCGCGGGTTCATCTGGGACTTCAAGGCGGCACCCGGCAATGTCTGGGACGAAACATTGGTCGCCGCGATGAAGGGCAAGTCGATGCCGCAGGTGGGTCGCGTCGAGATCAACATCATGGAAGAGGACCAGACGCGCTGGTTGGCCTTTAACCAGAAGCAACTCGACATTCTCAATCTGCCATCCACGTTTCGCTCGCAGGTGTTCGAACCAGATGGTGCGCTGAAGGCGCAATGGGTAGAAGCGTCGATCAACGTCTTCTCTGAAGTCGAGCCGGAAATCATCTACGCCTATTTCAATTTTCGCGACCCCGTCGTCGGCGGGTTTGCACGTGACAAGGTGGCGCTGCGACGCGCGATCATCCTGTCCTACAAGGTCGATGAAGACATCAACATCATCCGCAAGAGGATGGCGGTGCCGGCCGAGATGCCGATCCCGCGCGGCGTGGTCGGACACGATCCGGCGTACCGATCGCTCAACCAACGCAACACCGAACTTGCCAACAAGCTGCTCGATCGCTTTGGCTACCGCAAGGGCGACGATGGTTTTCGCCGGCTGCCGGATGGCAAGCCGCTATTGATCCGTTACGCCAGCAGCCCCACGGCGATCGACCGTGAGCACAACGAACTCTGGCAAAAATCGCTCGACGCGATAGCGGTGCGGGTGGTTTTTGATATCGCACCATTTTCCGAGCACATCAAGGCCGCCCGTGCGTGCCAATTGATGATGTGGGAGTCGGCGTGGGGGGCGGACATCCCCGACGGTGACAATTTTATGCAACTTCTCTATGGTCCCAATTCAGGGCAAAGCAACAATGCCTGCTACGAATCGAAGGCCTTCGACGCGTTTTACGTCAAGTCCACACAGATGCCTGACTCGCCCGAGCGCAATCGGCTGTTTCTCGAAATGTCGCGACAAATGGAGGTCGACGGGGCGTGGAGTCTGCACCTGTCGCGTGAGCGCAAGGAATTGCTGCGCCCGTGGGTGCGTGGCTACAAGCGCCATCCGATTCTGGCGGCCGAATGGATCTATATGGATGTGCAGCCGTGACTCGTCCATCTGCACTTCGGCGCACCATTGCGTTGATCGCCGTGGCGGTCATTGGCATGACCACCGCCATCGCGGCCACGCCGAAGAAAGTCATTCGCGATGTGTTTCCGGTGGCCGAAACCGGCTTCGATCCGGTGGCGATGAGTGATCTGTATTCCGCCGGTATCGTGCAGGCCATCTTCGATCGACTCTATACCTACGATTATCTTGCGCGACCCGCGAAGATCGTGCCGGGCGTCGCGGAAGCGTTGCCGGTGGTCTCGGACAATGGTCGCGTCTATACGATCAAACTGAAGCCGGGTATCTATTTCGCGCAGGACCCGGCCTTTGGCGGCAAGAAGCGCGAGCTCGTTGCCGACGACTTCATCTATTCACTCAAACGCATCGCCGATCCGAAGATTCGTTCGCCGTGGAATTTTCTGATTGAAGGCAAGTTTGTCGGGCTCGACGAGGAAATTGCAGCGGCGAAAAAAACCGGCCGCTTTGATTACGACAAGAAAATCGCCGGCATGGAGGCGGTTGATCGATATACGCTGCGCTTTCGACTCAAAAACACCGACTACAACCTCAACTACGTGCTTGCGCACGAGTCGAGTTCGGCCGTGGCGCGTGAAGTCGTCGCCAAATACGGCGAGTCGGACGGTCGCGTGATGAGCAATCCGGTGGGTACCGGTCCGTTCAAACTTGCGCAATGGGTGCGCAGCTCAAAAATCGTACTTGACGCTAATCCGGACTTTCGCGAGGCGCGGTGGGACTGGCAGGCGCAGGAGCCCGGTGACGCCAAGATCGTCGCCCAGATGAAAGGCAAGAAGCTCCCGGTGGTCGACCGCGTCGAGGTCAGCGTGATGGAGGAAGACCAGGCGCGCTGGTTGGCATTCAAGAGCGGCGAGGTCGACCTCATGAACATGGAGGGCCCGCTGGCACCCAACGCGATCGTCGACGGCAAGCTGCGCCCCGAACTTGCGGCCAAGGGCATTCAGCTGCAGCGGATCGTCGATCCCGAAATCAATTTCATCTACTGGAACATGCAGGACCCGCGAATCGGTGGTTTCGACAAGGACAAGATCGCACTGCGGCGTGCATTGGCGATGTCCTACGATGTCGAGGAAGATATCCGTGTCATTCGCAACGGTCAGGCCGTGGAGGCCACGCACCCGATCCCACCGGGCGTCGTAGGTCACGTTCCCGGCTGGAAGCCCGGTATCAAATACGATCCGGTCGGCGCCAATGCCTTGCTGGACCGCTTCGGCTACCAACGCGGCGCCGACGGGTGGCGCACGTTTCCCGACGGCAAGCCGTTGATCGTGCGGTACGCTTCGCGTCCAGATACCCTGGGACGCCAACAGGAGGAGCTGGTCAAGAAGTCCTATGACGCCATCGGCGTGCGGATGGAAGGTCAGAAAGAGAAATTTCCGGAGCTCCTCAAGCTCGAAAAGCAATGCAAGCTCTTAAGCCGGACCGATGCCTGGATCGCCGACTATCCGGACGGCGACAACTTCATGCAGCTCTGGTACGGTCCGAACATCAAGCAAAGCAACAACGGGTGCGTGTCGATGCCCGAGTACGATGCGCTGTATCGCAAGAGCACGCTGCTGCCGCCGGGCCCCGAGCGCGATCTCCTGTATCGCGACATGTTCCGCTTGCTCGAAGTGTATGCGCCGATGCGACTCACCGTCAGTCGCTACCGCAATCAGTTGGTCCAGTCACGGGTGCTGGGCTACAAGAAGCACCCGATCATGTCGTCGACGTGGCAATACCTGGACGTCGAACCTGACACGCGTTGATGGAGGAGAAGAGGCGCCGGGTCGTCGGTCATGCCGGCGGCAACGCAAGCCCTGTGGAGAGCAAGACCCCCGCGCCGCGGCCGATCGTTACCGCGATCGGCCGCGGATCCCGGGGCATGAACCGGGGTTAACAGGCTCCGGTCGAGGTCCCGCGCATTGGCAACGCGAACGGCACGCGCGATCCGCGAACCGACGCAACAGGAAGGAAATTTTGCACCATGATGGCTTACATCATTCGCAGGTTGTGGCAGATGCTGCCGACATTGCTCGGTGTCGTACTGCTTGTATTCCTGCTGTTCAATTGGGTGGGCGGTGATCCCGCCTACGTGCTGGCCGGCAAGATTTCCAATCCCGAACAGATCGACAACATCCGGCGACAATTGGGCGTCGATCAACCGTATTACATCCAGCTCGGCATTTTTTTGAAGCAGATTGTCACGGCCGACTTCGGCGCGTCATGGAGCACCAACGAGCCGGTGTCGCACATCCTGGCCACGCGCCTCGGGCCATCGTTGACGGTGTTGGTGCCGCTGCTTTTCCTCGAAACCATCGTCGCCATCGCGCTGGCGCTGGCGGTGGCCTACGTACGCGGTT
>JBDTTY010000143.1:0-6694 GCA_040007975.1 Betaproteobacteria bacterium
CTGCTGATGATCGAGGCCTATCACGCGAGCCGTGGCCAGGCGCATCGCAACGTCTGTCTCATTCCAGCGTCTGCGCACGGCACCAATCCGGCGTCGGCGCAAATGGCGGGCATGCGGGTGGTCGTGGTCGCATGCGATGCGGATGGCAATGTCGATCTGGGCGATCTCGAGACCAAGGCGACACTTCATGCGCACGAATTGGCAGCGATCATGGTCACCTATCCGTCGACGCATGGCGTCTTTGAAAATGGCATCAAGCAGATTTGCGCCATCGTGCATGCGCGAGGCGGGCAGGTGTACGTCGACGGCGCCAACTTGAACGCGATGGTCGGCCTTGCGGCGCCAGGGCAGTTCGGCGCAGACGTGTCGCACCTCAATTTGCACAAGACGTTCTGCATTCCGCACGGCGGTGGTGGACCCGGCGTGGGCCCCGTTGCAGTCAAGGCGCACCTGGCGCCGTTTCTGCCCGGGCATTTTGCGTTGCCGGTCCGTGCTGGTGCGCAACCGATCGGGGCGGTCAGTGCGGCGCCATTCGGCAGCGCGTCGATCCTGCCGATCTCGTGGATGTACATCACGATGATGGGCGGATCCGGTTTGCAGGCCGCGACGGAAAGCGCGATCCTTGCCGCCAACTACATTGCGAAGCGATTGACGCCCCACTATCCGGTGCTGTACTCGGGTCCCGGTGGTCTGGTTGCCCACGAATGCATTCTCGACTTGCGGCCGCTGAAGGCCACGTCCGCGGTCGAGGCCGAAGACGTCGCCAAGCGCTTGATGGACTATGGCTTCCACGCGCCGACAATGAGCTTCCCGGTGGCGGGCACGTTGATGGTGGAGCCCACCGAGTCGGAGTCGAAGGTCGAGCTTGACCGCTTCATCGAGGCGATGATCGCGATCCGCGGTGAGATCAGTGCCATCGAGGAAGGTCGCGCGGACCGCACTGACAATCTGCTGAAGCGTGCGCCGCACACGGCGGCCGCGGTCACTGCGGACGAATGGTCACGGCGCTATGCGCGCACGGCTGCGGCATTTCCGCGGGGCGTCGCCAAAAGCGCGAAGTACTGGCCGCCGGTGGCACGCGTCGACAACGTTTACGGCGACCGCAATCTTTTTTGCAGTTGCATTCCGCTGACCGACGCGGTGCCCGCCAATAAGGAAACTTTCTGATGCGTGTAGTGGTTCTGGGTGCGGGTGTCGTGGGGGTGACGGCTGCGTGGTATCTCGCGCAGGATGGTCACGATGTCACGGTGCTTGACCGTCACGGTGGCGCGGGACTGGAAACGTCCTTTGCCAACGGCGGTCAGATCTCGGCGTCCTATGCGGAGCCCTGGGCCAATCCGGATGCGCCGTGGAAGATCCTGCAGTGGCTGGGCAAGGAAGACGCGCCGCTGTTATTCAGGCTGCGGCTTGATCCGCAGCAGTGGCGGTGGGGCTTGCAGTTTCTGCTTGAATGTCTGCCGTCACGCACGCGACACAACACGATCCAGTGTCTCAACCTCGCGCTGTATTCGCGCGACTGCCTGAAGGCGCTGCGCGCCGACACGGGTATCGCGTACGACCACCTCGAACGCGGCATCCTGTCGTTTTATACCGACGCGAAGGAATTCGCGCATGGTGTGGAGGCGGCGACGCTGATGCGTCAGTTTGGTTGCGATCGCGATGTCAAATCGGTGGCTGAATGCATTGCCATCGAGCCGGCATTGGCGTCGTGTCGCGACAAACTCGCTGGCGGCATCTTTACGGCCAGCGACGAGTCCGGCGACGCGCAGCTCTTTACGGAGGAACTCGCGCGCTTGGCGCAGGCCCGCGGGGTGAAATTTCGCTGGAACATGGCCGTCGAGTCGCTCACCTTTGACGGCGATGCAGTTACCGGCGTGCGCTGCGTCAACGAAGAGCATCGGAAGGAAGTTTTGGTGGCCGATGCGTACGTGATGGCGCTGGGCAGCTACAGCCCGTTTCTGTTGCGACCGCTTGGCGTGCCGTGCCTCATTTATCCCGCCAAAGGTTACTCGGCAACGATTGCCATCGATGGTCATCATGGCGCACCGATGGTTTCGCTCACCGACCTCGCGTGGAAGATCGTGTTCACGCGGCTGGGGGATCGATTGCGCGTGGCGGGCACGGCGGAACTCTCGGGCTACAGCAAGGACCTGAACCTCGTGCGCTGCGAGGCGCTGGTCAAGCGCACGTTCGAGCTTTTTCCCGATGCCGGCGATCGCGACAGCGCGCAGTTCTGGACCGGGTTGCGGCCCGCCACCCCATCGAATGTGCCGCTGGTGGGCGGCACGCGTTATCGCAATCTGTATCTCGATACCGGCCACGGAACGCTCGGGTGGACCATGGCGTGCGGATCGGGCCGCGCCTTGGCTGACCTGATGGCAGGTCGCAAGCCTGGCGTGGAATTTGCATTTACGGGTCGATGACGCTGCAATCCCTCAATCGTTGGAAAGCTGGCGGACTTCATCTTGTCCTGAGCACATTGATCGCCGCCACATTAGCGGCGCTGGTCGTCGCGATCTGGTATCCGGCGCCCTATTTCGCTGCGATGGGCGGGGCCAATCTGCTGCGGCTGCTGATTGGCGTCGATGTGATTCTGGGACCACTGATCACGCTGATTGTCTACGATCCCAACAAGCCGCGCCTCAAGCTCGATCTCTCGATCATCGCCGCGCTGCAGATCGGCGCCCTCGCCTATGGCGCGTACGTGATGTTCGATGCGCGGCCCGTCTACACGGTCTACACCGGCGATCGCTTTGAGACGGTCCCCGCCAACAGCATCGACGAGGCATCGCGCGCCCGCGCCAAGCCCGAGTTTCAGAGTCTGCCGTTGGATGGCCCGCGTGTCGTGGGTGCGCACCAGCCACACGATGCGAACGAACGGGCGGATATCGCCATGGCGGCTGCGGCGGGCGGTGCCGACATCGCACATCGGCCCAACCTCTACCACTCGTATGCCGAAGTGGCGGTCGACGCGGGCCGTCGCGCGCGCCCGCTGACGCAGCTCGTACAGCAGAGTGCCGAGGCGTCATTTCTCGTGCGCGGGTTTCTCGACAGGTCCGGGCGTGCGGATGCGTCGGTCGGGTATCTGCCGGTGCGCGCACGCAACGAGGATTTTGCGATGATCGTTGATCGCAAGACCGGAGAAATCGTTGGTTCGCTGCGGATCAATCCCTGGTAATACGCATTCCGTATAATCGAGGACTTTGCTGCAAGGTCCTTGATGCCTACGCCGTTTGCAATCGCTGTCGCAATCCTGTTCTCGTTGTTTGCCGCCACGGCGCCTGCCCGTGCTGCGGATACGGTCGCGATTTTGCCCGGCGTCACGCCGCCGGGAATTGCCGCTGCCGCGTGGCTCCTGACCGATGTGACGAGCGGGCAAACGCTTGCTGCGGCCAATGCCGACGAACGCCGCGACCCCGCCTCGCTGACCAAGCTGATGACGGCCTATATCGTGTTCGAAGCATTGCGCGCTAAGACGATCCTGCCGTCACAGATGGTGGAAGTGTCGCAGCATGCATGGCGCGCCGAGGGTTCGCGCATGTTCATCGAGCCACGCCGCTCCGTGACGGTCGACGAATTGATGCGCGGGATGATCGTGCAATCCGGCAACGATGCGTCGATTGCCCTGGCCGAACTCGTGGGCGGCAGTGAAGAGGCATTTGTGGCGAAGATGAATGCCGAGGTTGCGCGCCTCAGGATGACCAACACGCATTTCACGAATGCCACTGGGCTGTCGCATCCGCAGCACTATTCGACGGCATCCGACATGGCAAAGCTCGCGGCGTCGTTGATCCGCGACTATCCCGAGTTCTATCCGCTCTACTCGCAAAAGGAATTTCGCTACAACAACATCACGCAGCCCAATCGCAATCGATTGCTGTGGACCGATCCGACAGTGGATGGGCTCAAGACTGGTCATACGGACGCAGCAGGTTGGTGCCTGGTTGCGTCCGCGCAGCGCGGTGATCGCCGGTTGCTGTCGGTGGTGTTGGGGGCCAATTCCGATGCGGCGCGCGCCACCGAAGCGCAAAAATTGCTCAACTTCGGGTTCCAGGCGTTCGACACCGTGCAGCTGTATCAGTCGGGCAAACAGGTGACATCGTTGCGCGTATGGAAAGGGTCGTTGCCCGAGGTGCCGGCCGGTTTTCTTGCCGACCGTTACCTGACGCTGCCCAAAGGCAAGGCCGACAAGCTCACGTTGACGATGCAGGCGCAGGAGCCGTTGGTGGCGCCCGTGGCGCGCGCGCAGGTGGTCGGCATCGTCAAGGTGGCACTGGAAGGCAAGGAGATTGCCGAGTTTCCGCTGATCGCGCTGGAAGAGGTGCCGCAAGGCAACATCTTCGGGCGGGCATGGGACAGCGTGCGACTCTGGTTCCGGAAGGGTTGATCCATCAACACGGCAAGGACTACGACATGAATGCACCCGATCCCATTGTCTATCTCAACGGCCAGTTCGTTCCGCTTTCGGGTGCGCACGTGTCCGTGCTCGACCGGGGTTTCATCTACGGCGATGGCGTCTACGAATTGATTCCGGTCTATGGCCGCGAGCCATTCCGGATGACGCCGCACTTGCGGCGCCTGCAGCGCAGTCTCGATGGCATCGGCCTTGCCAATCCGCACACGGAAAGCGAATGGGAAGCGTTGGTTCGCGACCTGGTCGCCCGCACGCCGTATCCGGATCAGGGTGTCTATTTTCAGGTGACGCGCGGCGTGGCCAAGCGCGACCACACGTTTCCCAAGGGCGTGACGCCGACGGTGTTCATGATGAGCAATCCGTTGGCAACACCGTCGCGCGCGCAGGTCGAGGGCGGCGTCGCGGTCGTCACCGCGGAAGACAATCGCTGGCATCGCTGCGATCTCAAGACGATTTCGCTGCTGGGCAACGTGCTGATGCGCCAGTTGGCGGCCGATGCGGACGCGATCGAAACCGTCATGTTCCGCGACGGCTTTCTGACCGAGGCGTCGGCGTCCAACGTGCTGATCGTCAAGGATGGCACGATCATTGTGCCGCCCAAGGACAACCTGATCCTGCCGGGCATCACGTTCGATGCGACGATGGAGTTTGCACAGGAAGCGGGTATCCCGCTGGTGGTGCGACCCGTGTCGCGCGCCGAAGCGATGGCTGCCGATGAGATGTGGTTGTCGTCCTCCACCAAGGAGGTGTTGGCGATCACCACCGTCGACGGCAAACCGTTTGCCGGCGGCAAGCCGGGCCCGGTGTTTCGCCGGATGTGGGACGTGTTTCAGGCGCACAAGCCGCGAGCGTCGGCGCCAACCTGATGCGATGCGTCCGCGGCCTCAGAGGTCCGGCAACGGAACGGTGGCGCCAAACTGCCCGTGCTGAAACACCAGCCCGCGCCCGGGAGCGCGTTCGCAGGTCGCCACTTCGCCAATGAACACCCGATGATCGCCGGCGAGATGATGCGAGTGGTGATGACATTCGAACCACGCGATGCAGCCTTCGATCAACGGCGCATCAGCCCATCCCATCCGGTAGGGCACGCCTGCAAAGCGATCCGCGTGCGGTCGCGAAAAGCGGCGCGCAAGCTCGGACTGCGATGCGGATAATACATTGACCGTGTAACGCTCGCATGCCTCAAAGATGGCGAGACTGGCCGAGCGCGTTTCGAGACTCCACAGGACGAGCGGGGGATCGAGCGACACAGAATTGAACGAATTGGCGGTGAAGCCAACCAGCCGACCGTCGGGCGCACGCGCGCAAATCACCGTGACGCCCGTGGCAAATTGGGCCAGGGCGTCGCGAAATTGGCGGGCGTCAAAGGCTTGCGGCGAAGAAGTCGCGTGGCCGGATGCGGGCATGGGATTGCGGCAACGCGCACCAATCGGCGCACCACCATTGGGGAGGCGAATGGTCCCGATGGTAGGGGTGCCGTTGACGGAAGTCAAAGACGCGGGCCCGGTCATTGAACCAGGCTCCACATTCGGGTCGCGTCTTGCTACAATTTTCGTCAGGGCGGCGTGACAAGCGCGGACGCCCGATCATCCGACGCTCGAGGGCCAGACCATGGCACAGGCGCTGCAACGGATCATCACGCACCGGTACGGCAACCGGGAAATTCCGGTGACGCTCGTGCTGCCGGATGGTGCGCGCGTGCCGCTTTCGTCGCATCCGGCGGTCGACATCGTCGCCCGTACGTGGAAAGGGGTGCGCGCGCTGGCCGCACCTGCCATGGGCTCGCTGGCACGCGCCTATGTTCATGGCGACATCGATTTTTCGGGCAGCGCACACCGCATCCTGGACATCGCCGAAGCCATGGTCGGCTCCGTGGCCCATGGCCGCGATAGTGCGCGTGCGCGCTGGAAGCTGCTGCTGCGGCAATACCGCGCCAATCGCCGCAACATCGCCCACCACTACGACGTGTCCAACGCGTTCTATCGGATGTGGCTCGACACGCGCATGGTGTATTCGTGTGCGTACTTTCGCACGGCGACGGATTCGCTCGACGTGGCACAAATGCAAAAGCTCGATCACATCTGTCGCAAGTTGCGGCTGGCACCGGGGGAGCGGATGCTGGACATCGGTTGCGGCTGGGGCGCGTTGTTGTTTCATGCGGCAGAGACCTACGGCGTGACTGCCACCGGCATCACGCTCTCGCAGAATCAATTTGATCACGTGCAACGCGAAATCGTGGCCCGCGGACTCAAAGGTCGTGTCCAGGTCGAGTTGCGCGAC
>JBDTTY010000144.1:0-6689 GCA_040007975.1 Betaproteobacteria bacterium
TGGCGCCTGTCGGTGAAATCTACCGCGCCATATTCGGACCTGGGTGGCGAGCAACTGATCGAATGGGGCGGCGCCTTGCGTTGGCTGGCCGCAGGCGAGCGCACCGAGGCTACCAAAGTACGCTCATGGGCCAAAGCCAATGGCGGACACGCCACATTGTTTCGCAGCATGGAAAAATCCGGCGCCGTCTTCGCGCCGCTGTCCGATGCAATGCTGGCGTTGCATCGGCAATTGAAATCGGTGTTTGATCCGCATGGCATTCTCAATCGCGGCCGCATGCTCGAGGCGTTTTAGCATTCATCGGTTCCCATGCAAACCAATCTGGCACCCGAATACCGAGACACGCGCGAAGGTCGCGAAGCAGATGCGATCCTGCGTGCATGCGTGCACTGCGGCTTTTGCACCGCCACCTGCCCAACGTACCAGATCCTGGGCGACGAACTCGACGGCCCGCGCGGACGAATCTATCTCATCAAGGAAGTGCTTGAAGGTGCGCCGGTCACCACCAAGACGCAAACGCATCTCGATCGCTGTCTGACATGTCGAAGTTGCGAGACGACCTGTCCGTCGGGTGTGCAGTACGGGCGATTGCTCGATATCGGGCGCAGTCTGGTTGATGCCAAGGTGGGCCGTAAGGCAGGAGCGGCAATCGAGCGCTGGACGTTGCGGCGCGCGTTGCTGTCGAAGTCAATCTTCGGCGCCGCGCTGTCGATGGGACGCATGGTCAAGGGTCTGCTACCGCGCGAACTGGCCGACAAGATTCCGTCCAGTGTACGGCCCGGCGAATGGCCGGTGCCGCGCCATGCCCGCAAGATGATCATCATGGAGGGCTGTGTGCAGCCGTCGCTGAAGCCGGGGATCGATGCGGCCGCGGCGCGCGTGCTCGATCGGATCGGCATATCGCCGCTGCGGATTGCAGGTGGCGGCGGATGCTGTGGTGCGCTGTCGCATCACCTGTCCGCCGACGATGAGGCACGCGCCATCGTCCGTCGCAACATCGATGCGTGGTGGCCGCATGTCCATCATGGTCTCGAAGCCATCATCGTCACCGCCAGCGGATGTGGGGTGATGGTCAAGGATTACGGGCATTTTCTGGCGCACGATGCCGCGTACGCCGCCAAGGCCGCGAAAATTGCCGAACTAGCGCGCGACCCGATCGAAATCATCACGGCGGAATGGAGAAAGATCGCGCCTTTGATTGCGCTGGACCAGGGGCCGGCGCGCATTGCTTTCCATCCACCGTGCACGCTGCAGCATGGCATGAAGATTCGCGGCCAGGTCGAGGAGATTCTGCTGGCCATCGGTCATTCGTTGCTCCCGGTGGCGGACACGCATCTATGTTGCGGGTCGGCGGGAACCTATTCGGTGCTGCAACCGATACTGGCCAACACGCTCAAGGCCAACAAGTTGAAAGCACTCGAAGCATCGCGGCCCGAAGTGATTGTCACGGCCAACATCGGCTGCATGACGCACCTCGAATCGGGAACGCGCACGCCCGTGCGGCATTGGATCGAGCTGCTCGATCGCCGGATGTTTACGGGGTCCAAACCGGTGCGCAGCGGTACGGCGGGCCATGACTGACATTCTGCTGGTGCCGCGTTCGACCTATCGCCATTTTGTTGCCATTCCCACGCGCTGGATGGACAACGACAACTATGGCCACGTCAACAACGTCACCTACTACTCCTATTTCGACACGGCAGTGAACGCGCATCTGATTCACGCCGGTGGACTTGATCCCGTCCGTGACACCGTCGTCGGCTACGTGGTGGAAACCGCCTGCCGCTTCCATCGCCCGCTGTCCTTTCCGCAGGAGATCGACGCCGGCCTCGCCGTCACCAGGATCGGCACCAGTGCCATCACCTACGCGATCGGACTTTTTGCAGCCAACACTGACCAACCGGCCGCCAGCGGCCACTTCGTTCACGTGTGGGTAGACCGCACGACCCAACGTCCAGCCCCGATTCCGACGCGCATCCGTGCAGCCGTTGGCGCACTGTTGATTCCTCTCGTGTAATGGCCGTCGCGATTACATGTGCACCGATGACGCGCGCCGTACGGCCCGCTGCCCAATCACTGCTTGGCATTTTTCTTGGCGACGACATCCATTATCGCGCCTCGGCACAGGCTTACGGCGACGGTGGGGCAACGGCATTGGCCCGCGCGCTCGCCTTGTTCATCGACCGCCCCGAACTCGGCTTTGTCTGGGTGGCGCACACTACCATCGATACTTCATCGGTTGCCATTGGTGCCTGCGTGGTGTGCCGAGCGATCTCGACATCGTGCGGCGCGGTGGTGGCCAAGCTCGACGACGTCTGCGTGCACCCGGATTGGCTGGCGCGTGGCGTGGGCGGCGCCATGCTGACGGCGTTGATCGCGCATTTGCGTTTGGAAGGCATCGCCCGTATCGATTCCGCATGCCATCGCGACAACGCGGGGGCGTGGCGATTCTACGAACGATTGGGCTTTGTTTCGCTCGATGAAGAACGCATTGCTCTGCTGCTCTGACCCCACGCTGCACGAACCTGCCCATGCCACGCTATTTCGCCCTAGTTCCCGCTGCCGGTGGCGGCTCGCGCTTTGGTGCGGCCATGCCCAAGCAGTACGCGATGCTTGCCGGCGCGCCCGTGTTGGCGCAGACGCTGACCCGATTGCAGCAGGGACCGCAACTCGACGGATTGTTCGTGGTATTGGCCACCGAGGATCGCGAGTACGAGCGAATGGGACCACAGTCCAACGTTGTCACCGCCTTACGCTGCGGTGGCGAAACGCGCGCCGCCACCGTGGCCAATGCACTGTCGACGCTGGCCGCGACGTGTGCGGACGACGATTGGCTGCTGGTGCACGATGCTGCCCGTCCATGCGTCCCGCGCGATGCACTGTCGCGACTGGTTGAACATCTGCATGACGACAATGTGGGTGGCCTGCTGGCGATTCCGGTCGCGGACACATTGAAACGAAGCGATCGCGATGCGGATGCGCCGCGCGTGTCCACAACCGAACCGCGAGCCCACCTTTGGCTGGCGCAGACCCCGCAGATGTTCCGCTTTGGGGTGCTGCGGCGTGCATTCACTGCGCCCGGCGCGTTGCTGGTCACCGATGAGGCGCAAGCGGTGGAGGCGCTCGGCAAAAAGCCGCGGCTGATCCCTGGCAGCCCGGAAAATATCAAGATCACGTATCCGGCCGACCTCGCTTTGGCGACGGCCATTCTGGCGGCACAACGCACGGGCGAGACGACGCGATGACAATTCGAATCGGCACAGGGTACGACGTACACGCACTGGTTGCGGAACGCGCGCTGATCATTGGTGGCGTGACAATTCCACATCCACGCGGCCTGGCGGGCCACTCGGATGCCGATGTCCTGTTGCACGCCATTGCCAACGCGTTGCTCGGGGCGCTGGCGCTCGGCGATCTGGGCGCACACTTTCCTGACACCGATCCTCGTTACAAGGACGCGGACAGTCGCACGCTGTTGCGCCATGTTGCGGGTCTGATCCAGAACGCCGGTTGGGAGGTGGGCAACCTGGATGCGACAGTAATTGCGCAGGCACCCAAACTCGCGCCGTTTGTGCCGTTGATGCGTGACAACATTGCAGCGGACCTCAACGTCGACCGTGCGCAGATATCAATCAAGGCCACCACGACCGAACGACTGGGCTTTGCCGGCCGCGAAGAGGGGATTGCCGCGGATGTGGTGGTTCTGTTGCACCAATCGCCGGCGATGACGCCGTAGCGGCGTCAATCGCCGTTACGCGGGTGCCAGGGGCAGCGACACCCGCGCCACCGTGCCGCCTCCTTCGCGCGGCACGAGGTCGAAGCGGCCGCCGAGCACGCGCGCGATGCGCTCGACGATGGCGAGACCCAACCCGGCGCCGGCGGCGCCATCCGTGCGAGCGCGAGCCTCGGACGCGCGCGTAAAGGGCTGCTTCAATCGCTCGACGTCGGAGGGCGCGATGCCGGCACCGTGGTCGGCGACCTCGACAATCACGTGGTGCTGGACGACGCGCGTCGTGACGTCGACCGGCGGTGCGCCGTAGGCCAGTGCATTGTCGATCAGGTTGGCCACCAGTCGGGAAATCGCGGTGGGCTTCAGCGGAAGCAGCGGCACGCGGCCCGGCACAAACGTGACCGGCGACGCCGCGGCCGTATAGCGTTGGACACTGGCACCGATGATCGCATCAAGATCGGCGTGCTCAAATGAGGTGCTCGATTCATCGCGCGCGAAGTCGAGAAATTGTCCGATGATGCGATCCATCTCGACGATGTCCGCCACCATTCCAGCGCGTGATGATTCGTCGCGCGTGCTCATTTCGACACCCAGACGCAAGCGGGACAGCGGCGTGCGCAAGTCGTGCGAAACGCCTGCGAGCAACAACGCACGGTCGTGCTCGATCTGCCGCAGATTGGCCGTCATCGTATTAAAGCCGCGATTGACCGCGGCGATTTCGGAGGGGCCCGATTCCGGCAGCAACGGTGTTGTTTCCCCACGTCCGACGCGACCTGCCGCCGCCGCGAGTTCACGCAATGGCCGCGCCAGATACCGTGCAAAGACGAAGGCGGCAATCAGCAGGAACCCCAGTACGATCACCATCCACATGAGTGCGCGCGTCGGTATGTCCTCGGACGGTGGTCGCGGGGGCACCGGCACGCCGACCCAATAGGCATGGCCACCAGCAAGCACACGCACCAGCAACATCTGCAGACGTGGCGCAAATCGGATCTCGGTCTCGGGCCCGAGTCGGTCACGCAGGCGCTCGGCCAGATCTCTCATCAGCGGTCCGCCGGGCGGCGGCGCAGCGCCAATCCGGGGACGTTCTTCGTCCGGCAGCACGCGTACGCCGAAATCGCGACCGATGCGTGCCAGTGTCTCGCGTCGTTCGGGGCCATCGGCGCCCTCGAGTGCGCTGCGGATCGCCTGCAATTGGGTGAGCTTGGTTTCGCTCAGCTGGCGATTGAGCAGATTGGCACGTTCGGCGCGGAACAATACCGCGCTGGTAATTGCAGAGAGGGCGACGACGGCTACCAGCAGCAGGACCAGGCGCCCAAACAGCGAACGCGGCAGCAGGGTCACGCCGGATCACCGCGCGGGGGTGCGGCGGCTTCGGTGACCGAGTCGGGAACGTAAACGTAGCCGAACCCCCATACGGTCTGGATGAAGCGTGGATTGGCAGAGTCCGGCTCGATCAACTTGCGCAGGCGCGAGACCTGCACATCGATGGCGCGATCGAAGACTTCGTGGTCGCGACCACGCGCCAGCAGCATCAGCTTTTCGCGCGCAAGCGGTTGGCGCGGGTGCTGGACGAACACGCGCAGCAACGAGAACTCACCGGTGGTCAACGCAATGCTGCGATCGCCGCACACGAGCGTACGTGCCGCAAGATCCAAGAGATGCGGTCCGCAGGCGACCATGCCTTCGTCCGACGGCGAGCCCGGTGCAGGGCGTTCGCGATGTCGGCGCAAGACGGCATGAATGCGGGCCACAAGTTCGCGTGGATTGAACGGCTTGGCGAGATAATCGTCGGCCCCCATCTCCAGGCCGACGATGCGATCCACGTCTTCGCCTTTGGCGGTCAGCATGATGATGGGCACCATTTCACCAGCACCGCGGAGCCGCCGACAAATGGACAATCCATCTTCGCCGGGCAGCATGAGGTCGAGCACCACCAGATGCGGCGGATCGCGTTGCAATTTCTTGTCGAGGTCGCGCGCGTCCGGCAGCGCCTGCACGGTAAAGCCCTGTTCACCGAGATAGCGGGACAGCAGGTCGCGCAATCGCACGTCGTCGTCGACGACGAGAATTCGAGGAGAGGCAGGTTTGGTTGTCATGGCACTGATTAGAACGGTTGGCGCCTGTTTCGTCGGCACGTCTACTGTAAGGGATTGTAACGGGAGGGGCGTGGCGCAACGTTCGCTTGCAATCGGGATCAGAATGCGGCGAACCTAAGGCCGACAATGCGGCTCTGATGTAGCGAGTCCCGGTGCAGTTGCCATGTTGACCGGGATGGTCAGTTTGAATCAATGCCTGCAAAGGAATCAAAGATGAATACCCGTTCCCCACGTTTTGCCGCCATGATCGCTGCCACGTTGCTGGCACTGTCGGCGCCCGCCGCGTTTGCGCAACCTTCGGGCCATGGTCCGCACGGTGGACCTGGCGGCCCCGGTGGTCGCGGCTTCGGCATCGAACACCTGCTGTCGTCCGTCAAGACCCAGTTGAGTCTCAATACGTCGCAACAAGTGATGTGGGACAACGCCGTCGCGCAGACGAAGGCTGCGCGCGAAGCAGGCCGCGGCTCAATGGATAAGGTGCGTGACGCGCTCAATGCCGAACTCGCCAAGGCCGAGCCCGATTTTGCCGCGGTCGGCACCGTCGCCGACAATGTGCAGGCGTCGCAGCAAACGGTTCGTCGCCAAGTGCGCGATGAATGGCTGAAACTTTATGCGACGTTCTCGCCGACGCAAAAGGCGGTGGTCCGCGATGCAGCGAAGGCCAGAGTGGCAAAGATGGAAACCTTCCGCGCGAAGATGAAGGAGCGCATGACCAAAGCGCAATAATCGTCATTCAAGTTGGACGGACGGCCGCCTTCGGGCGGCTGTTTTTTGTGCCAGGCGGGGCGATGCAGGCGAGGCTTTTCGGCGACGTTCGTAGGCGAGACCGAGCCTGTATAGGCCGACGCAGAACAGCGGTT
>JBDTTY010000145.1:0-6672 GCA_040007975.1 Betaproteobacteria bacterium
ACGAAGCCCGCGAGATGTTCGAGATTGCCGGGCCAATAAGCATTGGACAGCGCGGTGAGCGCCGCCGGTGGCAACGCGGACAGCAATGGCGGCGCAACAGAATCCACCGTGCCTTCGCGCCAGAAACGCTCGATCAACAATGGGATGTCCTCCCGGCGCTTGCGCAGCGGCGGCAGCACCACCGCGCCCGCCGACAACAGCGCGAGCAATTGTGGATCGAACTTGCCTTCGGCGGCGAGATTGCCAAGCGGCTCGACACTCGTGCACACCAACGTCACGTTGTGCTTGTCGAGTTTGGGCAGCAAAAACGCCAGCCCCTTTTGCTCGGACTTCGAGTACAGCCCGATTTCGCTGCAATAAAGCACTCCTTCGCGCGCTTCCTCGAGCAGCGCCAATGGATTGGCCATGAGGCGCGCACCGTTGGGCAGCGCGATCCACGGCGCATCCGGTGTCTGCAGCGCACGCGCCGCCAGATCGTGGCCGGTGCCAGGTTCACCCAGCACCAGAACCGCGCGCCGACCAGCCAGCAGTTGGTCGAGCGCGCGTTCAGTGTCGCGGATCGCCGTGCCGCTGCCGAGCGCGCCGAGCGACACGCGGCGAGGCTCCTGCGCCGCCGCACTTTTCAACGCCCGCGCGATCGTCGACAGCAACTTCTGCAACCCGACGGGCTTTTCCAGAAAATCGAATGCGCCCACCTTCGTCGCATCGACTGCCGTTTCGATCGTGCCGTGTCCGGACATCATGATCACCGGCATCGTAAGTTGCCCGGTGGCACCCCATTCGCGCAGCAATGTCACACCATCCGTATCTGGCATCCAGATGTCGAGCAGCACCAGCGCCGGTTGCTGGCGCTGGCGATAGGCTCGCGCTTCACCGGCATTTTCGGCAAGTGCTACGCGATAGCCCTCGTCCTGCAATATTTCGGACAACAGTTCCCGGATGCCGACTTCATCGTCGACGATCAGAATTTCTTTTGCATGCGCCATTGTTGCGGATCCTTAGACAGTTGCCGTGGCGGACTTGCCGCCGGTCGGACCCTGCGGAAAAGTAAGTGTGACTTGAGCGCCACCGGTGGTCGGGTTATCAAGGACAATGCGGCCGCCATGTTCATCGATGATTTTTTTCACGATCGCCAATCCCAACCCCGTGCCCTTTGCCTTCGTCGTCACGTACGGCTCGTACGCATGCGCCAGAAGTTCGCTGCCGAATCCCGGGCCGCCATCGGCAAAGGTGAGCACAGCCTCGTTTGCGGCAACCGCAAGGGTGATTACAAAGCTCGGATCGGCGATGTCGGCTTGGGCGTCGACCGCGTTCGATAAAAGATTGTGGATCACCTGGCGCAGGCGGGTAGGTTCGCCCTGAACGAAGACGGGCGCTTCCGGCAAGGATAGCCTAACGTGGAGACGAAGATTGTCGTATAGAGCAAGCACGTCGAGCAAGAGGGCCGACAGGTCGACATTCTGCATCTGCCCGGGCCGCGGCTGCCGTGCATAGATCGCAAAGTCATCAACCATGTTCTTCATCGCACCAACCTGCGACACGATGGTCTGTGTGCCACGGCGCAGGATGTCCTGATCCGCGCCCTCGAGCTTGGGAGCGAGTTTCATGGCCAATCGTTCGGCCGACAGCTGGATCGGCGTCAATGGATTCTTGATTTCGTGCGCGAGGCGGCGCGCGACTTCAGCCCACGCGGCGTCGCGCTGTGCCTGCATCAACTCGGAAACGTCATCGAACACGACAACAAACCCGCCGGTGGTGGCGCTCCCCGGGAGCCGTGTGCCACGCATCAGCAACGTACGTGACAGATTGGCCACAGCCAAAACGGCTTCCTTCTGCCATTGACCATCGCGGCTGCTACGAAAGCCCTCGCTCACCAATTCGGCAAACGGCGCCAACGCGGGTAGCCGACGCCCCCAGTCGGCAAGTGCCATCCCGGTGAGCTCCGCCACCGGCTGCTGCAGAATCACGGCGGCCGCCGGATTGACGGTGCGCAACCGATGCCGTTCGTCGAACACGACCACGCCGGCGGACAGATTGCCAAGAATGCTCTCGAGATAGGCGCGTGTCGTTTCGGTCGCCCGGCGCCCCTCTTCGGCTTTGCCGTGCGCTTCGGATAACTGCGCCGTCATCGTGTTGAACGACTCGGTCAGCACGCCGAGTTCATCGCGCGATACCACCGGCTGGCGCCGCGTGAAGTCACCCTGCGCCACGGCACGGGTGCCCTCGGCCAGCAATCCCAGCGGTGCCGCGAAGCGCTCCGACAGCACGACGGCCAGACCCAGTGCCGACGTGAGCGCCAGCAACAGCGTCAACGTCAAGGTCAGCGCATAGAGCCGTTTGAGCGACTGCCGCGAAAACGTGAGCTCCTTGTAGTCGCGCACGCCCGCCTGCACACGCTCCGCATCCTGCGCGAGCGCCGTGGGCACGGGCTCGATCACCTGCAACAATTTCAGCGGATTGAGATTGTCATCGGTGTTGACCGGCACGACGACGCGCAACAACAGATTGCCATCCGTCTGCTGTTCGATCTTGGCGAATGGCTGTTGCATGCGCAGCAGCCGCAAGGCCTGCGCCGGCGGAGGCTCGGGCGTCATGCGCGAGCCCCCGGTACCGGCAATGGCCAGAACGCTGCCGGTCGGCGAAAACAGGACGGCTTCGTACACGTTGCCCTGCTCGGCCACCCGAGTCAACGCACCCGCCAGATTGCCCGGGCTGTCGGCAATCGCCGTGGCCATCTGGGTGGCCTTGCCCTGCGTTTCCTTCAACAGATAATCGAGCGCATTGCGGCCAAGATTGAGTCCGCCTTCAAGCGCGCGGTCGACCCGAACGTCAAACCAGGACTCGATGCTGCGACCGATGAACTGCACGGAAACGCCGTAGACAAGCGCCCCTGGCAGCACGGCCACCAGCGCAAACAGGAAGACGAGTCGCACTGCAAGGCGCGAGCCGAACACCCCCGCGCGCAAATTGCGCCGTAGCCGCCACAACTGCCAACCGACCACGAGCATCAGAAGGCCGATCAGTACGCCGTTGCCGATCAGCAGGACGTCATAGCCTTGCGCAAACAATGCCGTATTGCCGGTAGCGGTCGCCAGGAGAAACAGCGCGATTGCCGACAGTGATGCCGACACCAGCAGCAACCAGCGCAATCCGCGTTTGCCGGGGAGAGCGCTCATGGCGTGAACGTGAATCGCTGCCAGTCGGACGCGAGCGTCCACTCCCGCGACGCGAGTGCGTTCACCTGGAATGGCTTGGGCAGCTGGTTGACGTCGAGCCGCAGCCGCACGGCGGCGTCATAGCGCGCGCCGCGGGTCAGCGCATCGAGCTTGATCACGGGCCGCGAGTTCACGCGTCCGATGAAGCGTTCGACTTCCTCGAGCGAGCTGTAACTTTGTGACAGCAGTCCACTGGCGACGCGGTATTGGCGGGTCAGCGCAGCGTAGGACACGCGATAGGTAAGTGCGGTCTGCAGCACCTTTTCATCGAGCCAATACCATCGCGCGCGCGTCAATTCGATTTCGAGCACAAAATAAAGCGGAATCCCGTTTTGCAATGCTTCTTCGAGTGTCGCGTTGAACGTGAAATCGAATTCCGCGTTCAACACGACTTCGCCGTCGATCGAGCGCAGCTCCGCCGACTTGACCGGGATCGCGTCGGCTCGCACGGGCGGCGCCAGCAGCGTGATGCAGGCCAGCAGAACCATCACCAGCGCCGCGCACCAGGCGGGTGGGCGACGCGGCGGGGAACGCGGATAACAAGATGAGATAGGAAACGGCATGCCGGCGAGATTCGTGGGAACGGGGTCCGGCGGCGTGACGGCGTTAACCGCCGCGACTTCGAACCGCGCCGAAGGGCGGCACGTCAGGCCTTGCGAAGCAGGGCGTAGAAGAAGCCGTCCTGATTGTGACCCGCGCCATTCGCCGCTGGCAAGAGTTGACCCTCGACGGACGGGAAATCGTCGGGAAACATGATGGTTTCGCGCAACGCGCCGGGGTTGAGTTTTAAGAAGTCATTGATTTGATTGTTGTTTTCCGCCGCGAACACGGAACAGGTCGCGTACAGCAGCAAGCCGCCCGGGGCCAGCGTTTGCCAGAGTGCCGGCAACATGCGGCGCTGCTGCTGCATAAACGAATCGACGTCGCTTTTTCGCCGCAGCCATTTGGCGTCCGGATGCCGCCGCACCACCCCCGACGCCGTGCACGGGACGTCCACCAGTACGCGATCATACGGCTGCCCGTCCCACCACCCGTCCGGGTTGCCAGCATCCCCCAGCAGCGTGCGCACCTGGGGTCCCGCCACGCACAGCCGCGCGAGATTGTCGTCGACGCGCACCAGGCGCTCCGCGTCGCTGTCGAGCGCAGTCAGGTCGATCGCAGCCAGTGCCGCCAGATGGGCGGCTTTGCCGCCAGGTGCCGCACAGGCATCCAACACGCGCATTCCGTCCGCCACGGCCAGGAGCGGGGCCGCCAGCTGCGCGCCGGCGTCCTGTACGGCAAAGGCGCCTTCGGCGAAGCCCGGCAGCTCGGTGACCGGTCGCGGTACCGTCACGATCAAACCATCAGTCCCCACTGGACGCGTCTCGATATCGTTATCTGCCCACAATGCCGTCAGCACATCACGTGTGATAACTCGCGCGTTAACGCGGATCGTCAGCGGCGGCCGTACATTGCCCGCCGCGAGGATCGCCTCCCAGTGCCGCGGATGATCGGCTTCGACGCGGCCGATCCACCAGCGCGGATACGACCAGCGTGCCACCGGACTCGCCAAAGCCACCTGCGCGTTGAGCGCGTCGCGCTCGCGCAGGTAGCGGCGCAGCATGGCATTGACCAACGGCTTGGCCTGCGGTCGATCGAGCAGAATGGCGGCCTCGACCGCCTGATCGACGACCGCGAAGGCCGGCGCATGCGTGTGGTCGAGCTGATACAGCGCCACTGCGATCAACGCCGCGAGCGGGCGATCGGCAAGCGGTTTGGCCGCCAGCGCCTGCGTCAGCGCGTCGAGACGACCCCAGTGGCGCAGCGTGCCATAAGCCAGCTCCTGCACCAGCGTATGACCGCGGGTGGGCGCATGGTCGGCCACCGCCGCCAGGGCCGCGGGTAGCGGCGATCCTGCCAGCACCCGCAGCACCGCAAGTGCGGCTAGCCGTTGTTCGTGTTGCATCGTGGCGCCCCGGTGTCAGCCGTCAGTCGATGGCGCCAAAGCGCGTGCCAGGACGCAGCGCGCGACCGGCGGCAAACGCGGCCGCGTCCATCCGCTTGCCGCCCGCCGGTTGCACCGTGACGAGCCGCAGCACACCTTCGCCACAGGCGACATCGATGCCGTCGCTGCCGACACCGAAGATCGTCCCCGGTGGCACGCCGGCGCGCGCCGCACTGGGCTGCGCGGACCAGATCTTGACCGCGTCGTCACGCCACGTCGTGAAGGCGCCCGGCACCGGATCGAATGCACGAATGCAACCATCGATCGTCTGGGCCGGGAGGGTCCAGTCAATGCGGGCCTCCGCGCGGTCCAGTTTGGCAGCGTAGGTGGCACCTGTCGCGGGCTGTGGCTCGGCATGCAGCCGCCCTTCGCGTGCCAGCCGGTGCAGCACGACCACGATCGCGTCCGCACCTGCACGCGCCAGCCGATCATGCAGCCTGCCCGCCGTATCGCGCGGCGAGAGAGCGACGGACACCGTGGTAATCATCGGGCCGGTGTCGAGACCGACATCCATCTGCATGATCGTGACGCCGCTCGTCGTGTCGCCCGCCGCGATGGCACGCGGAATCGGCGCGGCGCCGCGCCAGCGCGGCAACAGCGACGCGTGAATATTGATGCAGCCATGGCGCGGCCAATTGAGGATCGCCGGTGGCAGGAGCAGCCCATAGGCCGCCACCACGAGCACGTCGAGTGGCACCTGTACCACCGACGCACGCGCGTCGTCGGTCTTGAGTGTGGCGGGCTGCAGGATCGGGATGCCAGCGCGCTGTGCCAGCGCCTTGACCGGCGAGGACTCGACGAGCATGCCGCGCCCACGCGCTCGATCCGGTTGCGTCAGCACCAAAGGCACCGCGAAACCTGCGTCGAGAATCGACTGGAGTGCCGCAGCGGCGAACACGGGCGTGCCGGCGAAGCCGACACGCAGCGGGGGTGAAGGCACCACGCGGAGACCGTTCAGCCGACGAGCCGTTGCTTCTTGCGCTGCTTGGCGGCAAGACGCGCGCGCTTAAGCGGCGACAGATAGTCGACAAACACCTTGCCGATCAAGTGATCCATTTCATGCTGGACGCAAACGGCCAGGAGACCATCGGCCGCGCGCTCGAACGGCACCCCTTGGGCGTTGCAGGCGCGGAACGTGATCTGTGCGGCGCGGGTGACGTTGTCGTAATAGCCGGGAACGGAAAGACAACCTTCCTCGCACTCGATTTCGCCCTGCGCATCGAGGAGCACCGGATTGACCAGCACCAAAAGGTCGCTTTTGTTGTCCGAGATGTCGATCACGATCACGCGCTTGTGGACGTCGACCTGCGTGGCCGCAAGACCGACGCCCGGCGCCGCATACATGGTCTCGGCCATATCGCGGACGAGCCGGACGATCTCGGGCGTGAACGACATGACCTTGGACGCGACTTTTTTGAGACGCGGATCGGGGTATTCGAGGATGGGTAGTAGCGCCATAGCTTGCCAAATGCA
>JBDTTY010000146.1:0-6632 GCA_040007975.1 Betaproteobacteria bacterium
TGCCCAAGGCGACAGGGTCCGGCGCCGCGTATTCGATGAATTCGAAGCCGTCGGTGCCGAGCGGGTTGTCCCAGAGGGCGGGTGCTGCTGTGGCCATGGCGTGTTCCGGCAGTCTGAATTGGCGAGGCAAAAGTGTAGCGAAGTGCGTCGATGATGGCGGGCTTTTAATTGCGCGATTTGACCATGTGTCGCAATATCATTGCTTGTCCGTGCACCATTCCGACAAGGAGTAGCTGATGACCGCCCCGCTCCCCGAACTCGACCGTGCCGACCGGCGCATGCTGGCGCTATTGCAGGAGCATGGACGGATGACCAACGCCGAACTCGCGCACAAGGTGGCGCTGTCGCCGTCGCCCTGTCTGCGGCGCCTGCAGCGGCTGGAAGAATCAGGCGTGATCGCGCGCTATGCGGCCGTGCTCGACCCCAAGAAATTAGGGCTGGGCCTGATCGCGCACCTCGAAGTGATGCTCGACAAACAAGCCGAACACGCGCGTTCCACGTTCCGTCGTGCCGTCACCAAATGGCCCAATGTGCTGACCTGCTATGCGCTATCCGGGCAGTGGGACTATCAATTGAAAGTCATCGCGCCCGACCTCGATCACTATTCGCGCTTCCTGATGGAGCACGTGCTCGCCCTGCCCGTCGTGGTCAATGTGCAGTCGTCGTTTGTGCTGGAAACGGTGAAGGACACCACCGCGCTCCCTCTCGCCCATTTGTAAAAAGTATAGGGTCAGACACGCCACTATTGCCGGACGGCTCAGCAATAGTGGCGTGTCTGACCCTATACTTTTTGACGAAGCTTCAGCCTCGTGCATTTCTCCGCGAGGCTGAAGCCTCGCCTACGGCAATTTAATTTGCGGCGCCAAGCCGGCGCAATAGGTCGAGGTGCAAATTTCGATCACCGGACGCAACAACCGCCCCGCCGTTGTCACACGGGCCACCATTCCAATTGGTGATGGCACCCCCGGCGGCCTCGATCAGCGGAATCAGCGCCTGCACGTCATAGGGCTGCAGACCGTTCTCGATCACGACATCCACCAATCCCATCGCGAGTTGCGTGTAGCAATAGCAGTCACCGCCATAGCGCAAGAACCGCGCAGGATCGGTGACGGCATGCAACGCCGCCTGCTCGGCCGGCGTGCGAAATTGTCGCGGATCCGTGGTCGTGACTATCGCGTCCTCGATGCGGGCACACGCCCGTGTGCGCAACGTACGACGCTCTTCACCACGCCGCCACTGCGCGATCCCGCCCGCAACGCCGACAAACGTTTCGCCGACGAACGGTTGGTGTGTCACACCCACAACGGGCGCCGCGCCATCGTGCAACGCGATCAGGATTGCCCAGTGATGCTGGCCAAGTATAAAACTCTTGGTGCCATCGATCGGGTCGATCACCCAGGTCAGCGGTGAAGTCCCGGCTTCACGACCATGCTCTTCGCCAAAGATGCCATGGGTCGGATATGTAGCCTTGATCGCGGCGCGAATCACATCCTCCGCCGCACGATCAGCAACCGTCACCGGGTCGTAGCCCATGAAGTTGCGCTTGTCCTCGATGGCGATTGCTTCGCGGAAGTGCGGCAGGATCACGGCACCCGCCGCATTGGCCGTCCCGACCGCGAAATCGACGTAAGCCGTTGCTTCGCGCGGCGTCATCGCACGCGTCCAGACAGGCAGGACGCAATCATTGCAGCGCCACCGCTGCGGCCAATTCGCGCTCGGCGTCGGCGCTCAGCACGATTTTCCACGCGGATGCGTTGTCGCGCTGTTCCAACCACGCGGCGGTGGCCGCCACCGTGTCTTCAATGGCTCGCACATGGAGTCCCGCACCTTCGGCGCGACGACAATCTACCTGCATCATCCCGCCACTTTCCGCAAACGTTCCGGGAAGCCACATCGGCAATCCGGTCCACGGCTCCACCTTGTGTTCAAGCAATTGTGCCTCGTCGATCCACACCGGTCGTGGTGCGGTTGCGCCACCCTGCCGCACCAGGACGCCCACCAGGTCAGCAAACGTCCACCGTCCCGCTGGACTGGTCGCATTAAACGTCCCGTCAATACCATTCTCTACTGCGTGCAGCATCCATGCGCCTAGATCGCACGCATCGATCACCTGCAACGGACGCTCGCGGGGCGCAGGCAGCACAGCCGATTCGCCGCGCGCGCCAAGCAATTGCGGCCGCACGAAGCGCGCAACCCAATAGCCAAAGCGATCCGTCGGATCGTGCGCCCCGACAATCAATCCGGGCCGTACGATCGTCGCGCGCGAACCATAGGCCTTGCGGACAACATCCTCGCAAGCCGCCTTCAGCGGTCCATAAAACTTGGCGACCTCTTCCGTCGCGGGATCATCCAGCGTTCCCACGGGCGCATTTTCGTCCACGCCGGGCATGCCCATGTCGGCATATACGGAAATCGACGATACAAACAGATAGCGGCCGACGCGATCGCGCAATTTGTTCGCGGATGCGCCCACCACACGCGGCACGTAGCCACTGGTGTCGATCACCGCGTCCCACGACCCCGCGTCCAACGCTGTCAATCCGGGTGCGACGGCGGGATCGCGGTTGCCCGCAAGCATCGTCACCGCCGCCCCCCACGCATTGGGCTGCACACCGCGCGTGAACAACGTGACCTGATGGCCGCGGGCCAGTGCCGCGTCGACCACGGCCCGGCCCAGAAACCGCGTACCACCCAGCAACAGAAGTTTCATGCGCGCATTGTGCCGCATTCGCTGCCAAACGCGTCAGCCGCGCGCCGCGCCCACGATGTCCACGCCATTCAGCTTTGACTGCGCTTCAATCAGCGACGCCACGTACTTGTCGCCAAAGCCCATCAGATTGGCGTTGACGAGACTCTGATGCACGGCCTCGCCAACGATTGCCGACACCGGCAGCGCCTCGGCAAAGTGCGTGTAGTACCGCAAATCCTTCATCGCATTGACCAGCGTGAACTTGAGCCCGGTCAAGTCGCCGTCATTCTCGATCATCTTGCCGACCATCATCTGGAAGATACCGGAGTTGACCGCACCCGCGGAAATCACCTGATGCAGCTTTTTGATCGATAGTCCGGACTTGGCGGCAGCCGCAAGCGCTTCGGCCGTGGCGGTGGCGATGGCCTGCGCGATGAAATTGTTGATCAGTTTCAGCACCAGACCGTGTCCTGCCGGACCTGCGTGAATGATGTTCTCGCAGAACGCGCCCAGCACCGGCTGCAGTTCCGCGAAGGTTGCATCGTCGGCACCGACCATGATGTTGAGCTTGCCGAGTTCGGCTTCGACCGGCGTGCGCGCCAACGGTGCGTCAACGAAGCGTACGCCCTTCAACGCCAGTTCGTCGCGCATCTTCGCCGTGGTGGCGGGTTCCGATGTCGACGTGTCGACAATGATCAGTCCTTTGCGCGCGACGGAGGCAATGCCGTCCTTGCCATTGATGATTTCCTCGACCTGCGGCGCGCCGGTCACGCACAAGATCACGATGTCGGCATTGCTCGCCACGTCGGCGTTGGTCTTGACTTCCTTGGCACCCGCCGCCAGCAGATCTTCCAGCGGCTTGCGATTACGATTCACACGAACGGCGAGTGGAAAGCCTTTCGTGACGAGATTCTTGGCGATGCCATGGCCCATCAAGCCGATGCCGATGAAGCCGATACGGGGTTTGCTCATTACGTCCTCCTGAGATGGTCAATCAATGGCCGTCGGCTCGGCGGGCGCCAACAACGCGCGCCGACGTTCGTGCCAGGTCAGCAACAATCCACTGCCGGCGATCAAACCCATGCCAGCCAGCGTCAATGCATCCGGAAAATTGTTGTAGAAAAGCCAACCGATGATCGTCGCGAACACCAGTTGCAGATACGTGAACGGCGTCAACGCCGACGCAGGCGCACGCTGAAAGGCCAGGATGAACATGAAGTGGCCGATCGTCCCCAGCACGCCGATCAGACACAGCAGCGCGAGATCGCCCCACGACAGTTCGATCTGCGATCCGAACCAGGGCCACACCACGGTCATGATCATCGCACCGATCAACGCGGGATAGAACAACGTCACGCGCGGATCCTCGCCCGCCAGCATCCGCGTGGTGATCTGATAGAACGCGTAGCAGACTGCCGAGCCCAAGGCAAAGACGGAAGCGCCTTTCATCATCTCCGCGCCCGGTTGCACAATCATCAACATGCCCGCCAATCCCGCCAGCACAAAGGCCATGCGGGAACGCGTCATCCGCTCGCCCAGAAACGCGACGGCAAGCAGGATCACAATCGTGGGCGTCGTGTAGTTGATTGCGGTAGCGTCGGCCAGCGGCAGATATTTGAGTGCGGTCATGAAGCACAGCGACGAAACGAGCAACAGCACACCGCGAATCAGTTGCATCGGCAGTTGTCTGGTATGCACCATGCTGGCCCCCATCGTGGGCGCGAGCCAGATCAACATCGCGACCACCTGCAGGCCCCACCGGGCCCATACCAGCAGCGCCACTGGATGCTTGACTGCCAGCGTCTTGATCACGCCGTCAAGAATGGCGAAGCACGCGACCGCACCCGCGATCAGCATGACGGCAGCTGGTGAAATTGGGACGTGACGCAAGGTCACCGCGGCGCGGCGAGAAACACGTTGAGCGATGCCTGCTGCACTTTCACTGCAGCAATGCAGGCGTCGATTTTTTCAAGCGTGTCGCGATAGGGGCGCACCGCCCCGTCCAGACCCGCCACACGCTTCCGGAACACCGCGACAAACTGGGCGCGCTCGACATCGGTACATACGGCCGAAGCCCAACGCGGCCACAGGTTTTGATAGTCGCGCGGCACGCGTGCCGACAGCGCATCGATATTGCGCTCGAGCCACACCATGGCGGCCGGCGACGACTCGGAATGCTTTAGCGCCCACTCCAACGGCACCCAGCTGTCGCGCGGACTCAGCCGCGGATCCAGCGCCAATGCAAACGCTCGCGCCTGCAGTGCAGGATCGCGAAACAAGCCGAGGCTCTGCAATGCGTCGTCGCGCTCGTCTTCGTCTTTGCCGGTCAGCGCGGCCGCAAGCAGTCCATCGAACAGCGTCACGGCCTCGCCGCCACGGGACGTCCTTGCGGCGCCCTCCAGGACCATGCCTCGCGCTTCGTGAGGCAATGATTTGCGATCGACAAGCCACTGCCCAGCCAACCGCTGCACGTCCTTTGCCAATGCCGCGTCAGCACCACGGTCGGCCACCAATGGCATCAAAATCTCACGCAAGCGCAACGCATCGGCATCCTCACCGCGTTTAGGCAACCAACCCATCGTGTTGGCTCGCGTGCCGAAATTCTCGCGCACCCAGGTTGCGTAATTTTTTGCATGGGCGGGATCGATCAGTGCGGCGGGCAATTGCAGCGGCACTTCGGCGGCGCGGCGGGCCGCGCGTAGATCCGGATTGTTGGCCTGGCTTGCCGCCAGCGGCAGTGCATCGCGGTAAGAAACGTTGCCGCTTTGCACCAGCAGATTGAGGTCGCCTAGTATCGGGACGTAATCCTGATTTGCCAGCACCTGCCTGGCCTTGGGCAATGCGGCATAGAGCGACGGCGATAACTTGGGCAGGAAATAGCCGATGCCGCTGCGATTGGCAACGACCCATTGCGGACAGGTGTCCACCGGCAATGGAATGACTTGCCGCTGATCTTTCACGAGCGCGCAAATTTCCCGGCCTTTGGTTGCATCGCCAAACTCGAAGCACGCGGGAAACGCCCAACGTTCGGGCGCTGCAGCAGGCACGCCGGCCGGCGCGAACCGGCGCTGTGACAGCGCCAGCGCGGGCTTGCCGGTACAGTTGAGCGCAACATCAAGAATCGGCACCCCCGCGCGCTCGACAAAGCCGCGCAACGCGGGCACCACTGCATCATCCGTCGTGGCCAGTGCAGCAAAAAAGTCTTCTGCCGTGGCATTGCCCCAGGCGTGCTTATTCACGTAACGGCGCACGCCTTCACGGAATTTCTCGGGGCCGAGCCATGCCTCGAACATGGCGAGAATGGTTTGGCCCTTCGCGTAGGCGATTCGATCGAAGGACGCCTGCACGTCGCCGCTGGCGGTGACCGGTTGGCGCAACCGTCGCGCGGATGGCAGGCGATCGGACTGCATGGCCTGTCCACGCTGATAGGTTCGCCACCCCGACTGCTCCCAGTCGGGTCGCAGCTGGTGCGCGATCATCGGCCCCATCCATGACGCGAAGGATTCGTTGAGCCACAGATCGTCCCACCATGCCATCGTGACGTAGTCGCCAAACCACATGTGCGCAATTTCGTGCGCCGTGGTCCCGATGAAGCGCTGCTCGAAGTTGGGTGACACGTCGTCAGGTCGCACCAGCAGCGAGCGCGCGGTGTAGGTGATCAATCCGGGATTTTCCATCGCCGAACCAAAGGTCGACTTGGGGTAGCTAATAAGATCGAGCTTCGGAAACGGATAGGCCATGCCAAAGTACTTTTCGGTCGCGGAGAGGATGGCGCCCGTGTGCTTGGCCGCATAGGCGGCTTCGGCGGCGCGGCCCTTGGTGGTGATAATCGAAACCGGCGTGTCCTTCATCCCCGCCTTGCCACCGTCGACCACATCGAAATCGCCTACGGCAAACGCGATGAGATAGCTCGGCAACGGTGGCGTCCGTTGCAACGTGAAGT
>JBDTTY010000147.1:0-6612 GCA_040007975.1 Betaproteobacteria bacterium
CATTCCAGCGCGGAGTTGGACTCCGTTCCTTGTTTTTGAGCGACTTTGCGTGGACCGCACAGGCGGCACCGGGCTTCGCCCAAGCGAACTGGACGCGATCGAACACTCCGTTCGGATGTCGTTGTCGCCTACGCGCGGTCACGCAATTCGGTTACGCCTTGACGTTCCGCGCAGTGGTCACAGCAGAACATCGTTCCATCTTTCTCGAGCCCGTGGCCGATTATTCGCACGCCACATTGCGCGCAGGCGGGGGCTAAGGCGTGGATTGCACATTCAAAGCTGTCGAACGTGTGCGTCTTGCCTTGCAGGATGATCTGGAATGACTTGTCGTAGTCGTTACCGCAGCTTTCACACTTTGCCATCGTCAGCTCCCGAAGGACAGGTTGTTGCCAGCTCCGCACACTTGGCGGGGGCAAGCGGCGTCCTTGATAAGACTATGCCCATTGCGTGCCCACCCCACCATTGGCGCAAACGGACATTGGTTGTAGGTGTCGGACTACGTTTGGGTTGTCCCGCTGCCAATCTGGAGTACTCTGGCGAGTTCGTGGAATACAACCCGAGGGCTACAACATGGCTGTCTTCATTAGCGCCAGTCCGAACCCTGTGCCTGGCACGATCTGGTCGATCAGCCGGATGCGACCGACGACCATTTCCTGGGATGTGGGGGGTGGGTTTCAAACCGGGACCGTCTATGTCTCCGTGGATTCCGGTCCCTCCACCCCCGCAAAGAACAGCGCCGGGAATCCGATACCGGCTGGCCGCAGCGGAAGCGCCAACGTATTGGTGGAACTGGGCAAGACCTACGTATTCCAACTGAAAGACACGGCAACGCCGACCATCATTTTTGCAAGTGTCACTGTCGAGACCCGCGAAACGCTCGGCCTGCCGACCCAATTCGTCGACGACGTGCGTGCGCGGGGCCCGTTGATCCAGGGCATCACCAACCTGCAGGTTTTCCCGGACATCGAATCCGTGCGGATCAGGTTCCGCACGCGACAGCCGACGGTCCCCGTCATCGACGTCAAGCGATCGGACAATCAGGCGCTGGCCGGCGCGGTGTTTCCCTTTCTGCAGGGTGCGCGCACAGCACATGATTTCTCGTTCCCACTGGCGCAGAACACCGACTTCACGTTTCACATCGTGGCGGTACCCGGAAACGGCGCGCCTTCCACGGCGAAGGCAGTAGAGACGACGGGCCAGTTTCGCACCGGGCTGCGCAATGCGCAGGTCTTCTTCGACCAGGTGTTCGTGCACACCGACGGCGACCCAGGCTTACTTGGTGACGGCGATTTCACTTTCGGCATGGGTGCCGGGGACATCGACGGCGGCGCCGTACTCGGCGGAACGCAGTACAAGGCCGATATCTCCGGCGGCGACAACCAGACGATCAACCAGAGCGTACTCATCGAGCCCGCACCCGTGGGACTATGGGTTCAGGTGCGCTCCGAAGAAGATGATTCGTTCGGTTACCACTTTACCGGCATGGACGCGGAAATCGCTTTTGCGCCCGAAGGGGCCAAATGGGAGCATGCGTTCATCCGCGGTGACGAATCCGAGATCTCCACGGTCACCAAGTGGTTCGACCTGAGCGGTGCGGGACCCATCGCGCAGGAGATCGCGTTCACTCTCGAAACCGGTCCACGCCACGTCGACTACTCGCTCCACTGTCGTCTCCGCTTCCAGGCCACGCCGGGTGCGGTGTTGCAGCCCATGATCAAGAAATCGGCCCCGCCGATCTCACGAGCAAAGACAGTGGCCACGATGGTGACGGGTGATCGCATTGCGGTTGCGGGCCGCCAGAACCATGTCCTGCAGTTGCCGGGCGATGGCGGCCTTTATCACGCCGAAGTGGGCAGCCGCGCGGATTCACGCAACCCGCAATGGACGCGCGTTGCCACGGAGTTGCGGCCCCCGCTGACGGTCACTGCGGCGGGCGACACGCTCCAGCTCGTGGCCGTCGACGACGCGGGTCAGGTAATGCATCAGGAGCTCGGGCCCGCGGCCGGGCAGTCCGGCTACAGCGTAGCGAAGGCGGCATCGCTTGGCGGGAACGTGGTGGCCCCCATCGTCGCGGCAACGGTTGGCGATCGCACCGAACTTTTCGCGATGGACGCGCAAGGTGCGGTCTTGCAACGCACGCTGGGTGAACATGCCGGCGGGGAATGGAAGCGCATCGGCGAAGGCCTCGCGGGATCGCTTAATGCCTTCACCACCGTTCACGGCGAGATCGGCCTCATCGCGCGCGGCCGCAACGGCGATGTGATGTATCTGGCATGGTCGGAAAAGACGGCGCAAGGGGGAACACCCCCATGGCAATCGCTCGGCAAGGCACCCGCGGGCGCGGTGTCGGCGGAACAGATCGAGGACGACGTTGTACTGGCGGTACTGGCCGACGATGAGACGGTCCATGCCGCGGCGTGGCGCGACTATCCCAAGTTGCCGTCAAAACTGGTGTGGCAGGTATTCGGCACGATGAACGACCTGATCAGTGCCCGCTTCTCGCTCGTGCGTGGTGCCTGAATCATGGCAGCCGATATCGTTGCCACGCCAAATCCCGTCGACATATCGACGTGGTCGGTCAGTCAGCTGGCGCCCACGACCGTGTCCTGGACTACGGGCGATCCTGCCGTCGAAGGTACCGTGTGGATCACCGATGATGCGGGAACCCGGAAATTCGTCGATCATACCGGCGCGCCCGCGGTGGGGGCCACAGGCAGCGCACCGGCGCGCATCGGGCCCGGGCAGCAGGTATTGTTTGCGCTCAAGCGAACGGACAATCCCGCGCTGAACCTCGACACGGTGCTGGTCGTAGGTCGCGAAAAACTGGGCCTGCCGAGCGGAATCATCGACGACATCAGGAAGCGCATGCCGCTTCTCCAGGGCATTACCAACGTACGAGTGTTTCCCGGCATCGAGTCGGTGCGCGTGATGTTCAGGACGCGCCAGCCGACCACACCCGTCATCGATATCAAGGACTCGGTGACGCAGGCGCTGGCCGGCGCTGCGTTTCCCTTCCTGCAGGGCGCGGCGACCGCGCACGACTATTCGTTCCCGCTGCCCCAAAACACCGACTTCACGTTCCATATCTTTGCCCCGCCCGGGCAGGGTTCGGTTACGCCCAAGGCTGCGGAAGCATCGGGCATGTTCCGCACCGGGTTTCGCAACGCGGAAGTTTTCTTCGACCGCATCTTCATGCACACCGATGGCGATCCGGGCGCGCTGGGCGACGGAGATTTCAGGATCGACATGGGCGTGGGCGACATCGACAATGGCGGCATGCTCGGCGCCAAACAGACCGCCGCGTCGATCTCGGGTGGCGAGAACCGCTGGATCAACGAGAGCGTGGCGCTTCCAGCCTGTCCGGTCGGACTTTGGGTCCAGGTGCGCGCCGACGAAGACGACAGTTTCCACACGCCGTATGGCGGTCCACCCGAGGTTTTTTTCGCCGCTGAAGGTTCGACATGGGCGCATCATGAAACCAGTTCCCGCGAGTGGGAAACGGCGACAGTCACCAAGTGGTTCGACTTGAGTGGCGCCGGACCGGTGGCGCAGGAGACGTCGTTCACACTGGAGACCGGCCCCAGGCATATCGATTTTTCACTCGTCTGCCGGATCCGGATGGAGGCTCGAGAAGGCGTGGTCGTGCAACCGTTGTTTACCAAGTCATCCAAACCGAAGGCACCGTTGAAGACCATGGCCACGATGGTGGCGGGCGCGCGCGTTGCCCTCGCCGGCCGTCGCCCGCACGTCGTGCAACTCGCGTACGACGGCGCCTTGTATCACGCCTTCGCGGACGCGCCGAAGGTCGGCGATGCCAGCACCGGCACGACGCATTGGCAACAGCTTCCCAGTATGTTCAAGCCGCCGCTGACCTTGGTCGCACATGCGGATGAACTGCATGTGCTGGCGATCAACGATGCGGGTGTCGTGCAGCACCACGTGATGGTGCCGGGGGATGCGTCGCCCGACGCCGGACCTGGAAAGACACGCGCACTCGGCGGCGAAGCACTATCTGCCGTGGTTGCGGCAGCTGCCCGGGATCAGATTGAACTGTTCGCCGTGGCGACGAACGGCGCCATTTACCATCGGACGCTCGCCCCCGACACCGCCAAGGCTTGGACGCGCGTTGGCGAAGGCATGGCCGGATCGCTCAATGCGTTCACTACTCCAGATGGCGAAGTCGGACTCGTGGCCCGGGGCCGCAACGGTGACGCGATGTACGCACCCTGGTCGGGAAATGCGTCCGGCACGGCAGCCGCGGGCTGGCGCTCGCTCGGCAAGACGCCGTCCGGGTCGCTGTCGGTCGAGTGCATCGATGATGTCATCGTGCTTGCGGTGTTGGGTGACGACGAGATCGTGCACGCGGCTCCATGGCGCAATCATCCGGCGCTTCCGTCAAAACTGGAATGGCGTGCGGTTGCCTCGATGAACGCGCTGATCGACGCCAGCTACTCACTGGTCGATGCGCCCAGCATGCGGTCCTGATCCAGCGCATCGTGCAACGGTTGGTCGGCGTGCCAGTTTCCTTTGTCGCGCCCATTTGCTACGTTACGGCATGGACATCGTTGTCAACGGCACCACCACCCACCTCGACCCTCCGCCCGCCACGCTGACGGACTTGGTGCGCGCGCTCAATCTCGAGGGCAAACGAATTGCCATCGAATGCAACGGGGAGATCGTGCCCAAGAGCCGGTACGCACAGACACCGGTACGGGCCGGTGACCGCCTCGAGGTCGTGGCGGCAGTCGGCGGGGGCTGAACACAGCTCTCACACACGAGGCGTAAAATGGGCGGATGAACGCTCCCGCCTCCCCCGCTTCTTTCGCCGATCCTTTGATCATTGGCGGCAAATCATATTCGTCTCGCTTGCTGGTGGGGACGGGCAAATATCGCGATTTTGCGCAAACGCGCGACGCGGTCGTGGCGTCAGGTGCGCAGATCGTGACGGTCGCCATCCGCCGGACCAACATCGGCCAGGAAGCCAACGCACCTTCGCTGCTCGATGCGCTGCCGCCGTCCGAATTCACCTACCTGCCCAACAGCGCCGGTTGCTATACCGCGGATGATGCCGTGCGCACGCTGAAGCTCGCGCGTGAACTGCTCGACGGACATGCATTGACCAAGCTTGAAGTGCTTGGAGATGCCAACACGCTGTATCCCAACGTGCGCGAAACGTTGCGTGCCGCGGAGATCCTGGTTGCCGATGGTTTTCAAGTGATGGTGTACACGTCGGATGATCCGATCATCGCCAAGGAACTCGAAACGATCGGCTGCGTGGCCGTGATGCCGCTGGCGTCGCTGATCGGCTCGGGCATGGGCATTCTCAATCCGTGGAACTTGAAGCTGATCCTCGAGCAGGCGAAAGTGCCGGTGCTGGTGGATGCCGGCGTCGGCACCGCATCGGACGCCGCCATCGCGATGGAATTGGGTTGCGCCGGGGTCCTGATGAACACTGCGATTGCGTTGGCGCAGCAACCGGTGCGCATGGCCACGGCGATGAAACTCGCCGTGCAGGCGGGGCGCGAGTCGTTTCTGGCGGGGCGCATGCCGCGCAAACTCTACGCCGCCAGCCCCAGTTCGCCGACCTCCGGCCTGATCGGCTGATCGCGATGCGTGGGTGGTTGTCGCGCGCCTTCGTGGCGCTCCTAATCAGTGGGTCTTCGTTTGCAGCCGCAGCACCGCTCACGCAGGAGCGCGTGATGGCACTTTGTGCGCAGGTCGAAAGCCCCGGCCACTGCGGCCGGCGCATCGAGGCCGAGCAGTTAAAGGTGCTGCCCAATCTTGCGGTACGCGACGGCGACACGCTCAAGGTGTCGTTGTATCCGACGGGCTCGCGCGACTTTGTGGATGCGATTGTCGGTGCGGATGCACGCGCCTATGCACTGTGGGACTACTGGAGTCCGGTCAACGCAGTCGTGATGTTCATCTCCGACGGCGAGCGCTTGAGCTATGCCGTGTTGCAGCGGGCCAATGGACAATTGACAGCACTGCCCGCCGAGCCCGTGCTCGCACCGGATCGGCAACATCTCGCGGTCGCGGATTTCTGTGCCAAGGATTGTTCTGATCAGATCACCGTGTGGCGCATTGCCCGCGACGGAATACGCAAGGAGTCGTCATGGTCGCCGCACGCATCGTGGTCCGATGTTACGGTCACCTGGAAGGATGGCGACGTGCTGGTGCTGGAATACACGGTTGCCGGAGAGGACAAGGCGCGCACGTCGGAGCGCAAGCTCACCGCCGCCGATTGGCAGGCGGCGGGGGCGGCGCGCTGATGGTCGCGATGCACGGCATCCCGCCGTTGACCGACGACGGGGACGTGCCGCAGGCACGACCGGTGCGCAGTTTCGTGTTGCGGCAAGGTCGCATGTCGGCCGCGCAAACGCGCGCATTCGAGCAGTTGCTGCCGAGATTCGGCGTACCTTATCAAGCAGCGCCGCTAAATTTTTCGACAGTCTTCGGTCGCACGGCGCCGGTGATCCTGGAAATCGGCTTCGGCATGGGCGAGACCACGGCGGCGATCGCGCAGGCACATCCACAACATGACTTCATCGGCATCGAAGTGCACGCGCCCGGTGTGGGCGCATTGCTCAAGAAGATCGACGAAGCCGGTCT
>JBDTTY010000148.1:0-6605 GCA_040007975.1 Betaproteobacteria bacterium
TCGCGCTGGGCCAGGTCAATCATCTTGCGATCGGTCCCGGCAACGTACGCGTGATTGGCCGCAATACGGCGGATCCGGCGCGCTGGAAGCGCTATCGCGGCGGCACGGCAGGACACCTGTGGGTCGACGCGCAAGGCAGCGGCATATTTCGCCGCATGACAGAGTTGACGGGCAACATCACGAGCCCGATGTGGATTGGCGGCCGCGTCTATTTCATCTCTGACGCGGAGGGGGTGGGCAATATCTATTCGTGTCTGCCGGACGGCAAGGATCTGCAGCGCCACACCGATCACGACGATTTTTACGCGCGCCACGCGCAAACGGATGGCGCGCGCATCGTGTACCAGTGCGGCGCGCAAATCTGGTGCCTCGACACGCGGACCAACCTTACGCAACCGGTGGATATCCGCGTGCCCGGCCATCGCGCGCAAACAGCGCGACGATTCGCGCCTGCAGCGGAATTTCTGCAGGGATTCAACGTGCATCCGGCGGGGCACAGCGTTGCGCTGGACGTGCGTGGCAAGCCCTTTTCGTTCGGACTGTGGGAGGGGGCTGTGCGGCAATGGGGCGCGGACGATGGCCGTCGCCGGCACGGGCAATGGCTGGCCGATGGCACCACGTTCATCGCCGACAGCGACGCCTCGGGTGAAGAACGCCTCGAAGTCTTTCGCGACGGCATCACCAGGACGCTGCCATGGGATATCGGCCGCGTAGTGGCGATGAGCGCGGCGCCGCGCGGGTCGATGGTGGCGCTGTCCAATCATCGCAATGAAGTGATCGTGGGCAACGTTGACACCGGCGCGATGCATGTCGTCGACCGCAGCGACTATATGCGCACAGAGGACCTCGCATGGTCGCCGGATGGTGCGTGGCTTGCCTATCAATCGTGGACCAGTGCGCGCCATTGCGCGATCAAGCTGCACGAAGTCGCCACCAAGACATCAACGCTTGTGACGCAGCCGGATTTTCGCGACTACTGCCCCGCGTTCGATCCGGCGGGCAAGTACCTGTACTTCCTGTCGGTGCGCACGTTTGACCCGGTGTACGACAGTGTGCAATTCGAATTGTCGTTTCCGCGCGCAGCACGGCCGTATCTGATTGCGCT
Source organism: Betaproteobacteria bacterium (assembly GCA_040007975.1). Lineage (GTDB taxonomy): Bacteria > Pseudomonadota > Gammaproteobacteria > Burkholderiales > Casimicrobiaceae > VBCG01. The sequence continues at coordinate 1,106 of JBDTTY010000148.1, forward strand.
GCAGGCGGGCGGAATGCCGCCGTTTGATCCGGCGTTGAAGGGATTCACGCCGCCCGACAAAAATGGTGAGGGCAACGGTCAAGCGGACGCCGACAAGGACAAGCACGCGGTCACGCGCGTGGACCTGCCCGGAATCGCCGCGCGTGTGGCGCCGTTTCCGGTGCCGGAAAGCCGCTATGGCCAGATCGCCGGCGTGACCGGACACAAAGTGCTGTGGACGCATCAAACCGTAGTCGGCGCGCATGGCCGCGGCGGGCACAAGGAAGCGGCGGGACACCTGGAGCTGTTCGACTTTGCCACGCTGAAACCGGAGACATTGGTCGAAAAAGTGGACCGTTTCGTGGTCAACGCCGGTGGCACGGCGCTGGTGCTTCAAGCGGGCAAGAAGTTGCGCGCGCTGGCGGCAGATCGCAAGCCGGAAGAAGGCGGTGGCGACACACCCTCGCGCAAGTCCGGCTGGATCGATCTTGGTCGCGTTCGCGCATCGGTGTCCCCGCGCCGCGAATGGAAGCAGATGTTGCGCGAAGTGTGGCGCCTGCAGCGCGACCATTTCTGGACCGCCGACATGTCGGGTCTCGACTGGAATGGGATCTACGACCGGTACGCGCCATTGCTCGAGCGCGTGGCCACGCGTGGCGAACTCTCGGATCTGATCTGGGAATTGCAGGGGGAACTCGGCACGTCGCATGCGTATGAAATGGGCGGCGATCATCGCAAGCCGCCGGCGCTGACGCTGGGGCATCTCGGGGCGGAGTTGACACTAGCCGCCGATGGCCAGAGCTACACGATCAGCCGGATTATCACAGGTGACCCGTGGGAAACGGGCGCGGACTCACCGTTGAACGCGATCGGCGTCAATGCAAAAATCGGCGAACGCATCGTTGCCGTCAACGGTCAGCCAATGTCGCGTGCGGTGCCGCCGCAAGCGCTGTTGGTGCACCAGGCGGGCAGCAAAGTCGAATTGACGCTGGCCAATGGCGAAGGGGCCGCGGCCACGACGCGCACGGTGCTCGTCCAGACGCTCGCCGACGAAGTGCCGGCGCTGTATCGCGAATGGGTCGAGCGCAATCGCGCGTGGGTGCACGCGCAGTCGCAGGGTCGAGTGGGGTACTTGCATCTGCCCGACATGATGGCGGCAGGTTTCGCTGAATTTCATCGCTATTTTTCGAGCGAAGCCGATCGCGACGCGATGATCGTGGATCTGCGCTACAACCGTGGCGGTCATGTGTCGCAATTGCTGCTGGAAAAATTCGCGCGCAAGCGCATCGCCTACGGCACCGCGCGGTGGATGGCAACGTCACCGTATCCGGACGAGGCGCCGCTGGGGCCGGTGGTGGCGCTCACCAACGAGCACGCGGGCTCTGATGGCGACATTTTTTCGCACAACTTCAAGCAGATGAAGATCGGCCCGCTGGTGGGCAAGCGCACATGGGGTGGTGTGGTCGGCGTCTGGCCGCGCCACGGTCTCGTGGATGGCACGGCGACGACGCAACCGGAGTTTTCGTTCTGGTTCAACGATGTCGGCTACGGCGTGGAAAACTACGGCACCGATCCCGACATCGAGATCGACAACGCGCCGCAGGATGGCGCATCGGGACACGATCGGCAGTTGGAAAAGTCATTGGCGGTGGCGCTGGACGAGATTGCCACCAAGAAGCCCAAGGTGCCCGATTTCGGCCCGCGGCCCAAGCTGGCGCGCCAACCATTGCCGCCGCGCAAGAGGTAGACGAGCGCGGCGTCGGGCTAGCGCGATTGCCGCGTGGATTGCTGCTCCGCACGAGGCGAAAGCCTCGACTACGGAAATCAGAAACCATTGCGGCGAGGGAACGCGGTCACAGTAGCCGAGGCTTCAGCCTCGCGCCGCTGCCCGCAAAATCAATTAGGGTCAGACTCCAATTGTTCCCGGAAGTGCACGGAGAACAATTGGAGTCTGACCCTAATTGTTGTGGGAGAACAATTGGAGTCTGACCCTAATTGTTGCCGGCGCGGTAGCATTGGGCCATGGACGAGCGCAGCGCATTGCAGATCGCCGCCGTGCGGGCGCTGGAAGAAGCCGATCGCGCGCGCACGACATGGACCGACGACGATCGGGCGTGGGCCAGTCGCGCCGCCGCCCAGATCGTGGGTGAACACGCCGCGCCATCGGCATTCATCGCACGTCGCGCCACATTGGCACTGGAACGCATCGCAACGCGCAGCAATGCCTTGCCGCGCACCGTGCAAGCGTGGCTTTGGCGCCCGTGGGTGGGGGTGGCCATCGTCATCGCGGCCTTCGCGCTTGGAGTTGCCGCGGACCACATCGGCAGCGCGCAGCGAATCAACGTGTTGGCGCCCCCGATATTGGTGCTGGTGGTCTGGAATCTTGCCGTCTATGCAGCCCTTGGCGCGGGATACATCGTGCATTACGGCGACGCGGCGCCACCGGGACCGCTGCGCCGCGCGGTGGTTCGTATGGCGGCGACTCGTGGTGGTACCCGCCGACCGCGCGAAGGTGATGCCGACCCCGTTCCGCGTGCGCTGGTCGCGCTGGCCCACGATTGGATTGCGATTGCCGCGCCGCTTTATGCAATGCGCGCGACGCGCATTCTGCATCTCGCTGCGGCCGCACTTGCGGCGGGCGTGTTGATCGGCATGTATGCGCGCGGCATCGCCTTCGAATATCGCGCGACCTGGGAAAGCACCTTTCTCGATGCGTCGTTCGTGCGCACGCTGTTGACGGTTTTCTACGCGCCGGGTGTATGGCTCACCGGCACCGCCGTGCCTGACGTGGCGCAGATCGACGCGATGCGATGGCCCGGCAGCACCAACGCGGCTTCGTGGATGCATTTGATGGCCGCCACACTGATGCTCGTCGTGATCCTGCCGCGACTGCTGCTGGCCTTGGCCACCGGTTTGCTCGAGCGTCATCGCGCGGCACGACTACCGATCGCGTTGGACCAGCCCTATTTCGTGCGGTTGCTGCGCGGTTTGCATGACGCTCCCGTGCCGGTGCGGGTGATGCCATACAGTTTCACGCCGGACCCAGCGGCACAGTCGACACTGACGGCGCTGCTCGCGCGCGCCGTCGGGGGCAATGCGGACGTAGAATTGACGCCGACGGTGGCTTACGGCGCCGAGGCGGCACCGTTGCCCTCGCCGCCGTCAACCTGGACTGTGGCGCTGTTCAGTCTCGCGGCCACGCCCGAATCGGAAACGCATGGCGCATTTCTGACCGCGTTGAACGCGCATGCGTCATCGAACGCTCCGCTATTGGTGCTCGTCGATGAAGCGGGATTGCGCGCACGGCTGGGCGATGACATCACGCGTCTCGAAGCGCGTCGCGCGTTGTGGCGCGCATTGTGCAGCGATCACCATGGCACGCCGCTCTTTATCGATCTCGTCGCGCCGGATCTGGACGCGGCCGAACGCGAACTCGACGCGGCGCTGACGCCAATGTCGCGGCCCCTCGCATGAAAACGGAAACCATTGCGCTGACGCTGATCTCGCACACCAATGCGGGCAAGACGACGCTGGCGCGTACGCTGCTGGGCCGCGACGTGGGCGAAGTGCGCGACGCGCCGCACGTGACCACCGAGGCGCAGGCGTGGCCACTTTTGGCCTCGCCCGAGGGCGATCATCTGCTGCTGTGGGACACGCCCGGCTTTGGCGACAGTGCGCGACTGGCCAAACGGTTGGCCCAGCAAGGGCAGCCCATCGGCTGGTTTTTGGCCGAGGTATGGGATCGCTATCGCGATCGGCCGTTTTACCTGACGCAACTTGCCGTGCGCAACGTCCGCGACAGCGCCGACGTCGTGCTTTATCTCGTCAATGCCGCCGAAGCGCCGGAGGATGCCGGTTATCTCGCGCCGGAACTCGCGGTGCTCAGCTGGATGGACAAGCCGGTGATCGCGTTGTTGAATCAAACTGGGCCGCCACGTCCCGCGGCAGACGAAGCGGCAGAGATCGAGCGTTGGCGCGCGGCGTTGAAACCATATCCGGTGGTGCGCGCGGTGCTGCCGCTCGATGCGTTCGCCCGCTGCTGGGTGCAGGAATTTGCGCTGCTCGATACGATCGACAACGTGCTGTACCTGTCGCGGCGTCCGGCGTTTGCGCGCCTGGCCACAGCATGGCGTGCGCTGCGCTGGAAACAGTTCGATGACGCGATGGTGATTTTGGCGGCGCCCCTTGCGCTGGCCGTAGGGGCGCGGGTGGCGCTGCCGCAAGCGCCGATGATGCGACGGATCGGCGAAGCCATCGGTGTCGCGCGTCCGGAAGGCGAATCCGCACAGGCGCGCGCACTGCGCGCGCTGGCGCAACAATTGGATGAAGCGTTGCGTGCCAGCATGGACCAATTGATCACGACGTATGGCTTGGAAGGGCGCGCCGCCGCGGAAGTCGAGGCGCGCATCGCCAGTGATGTCGTGACCGATGGCCGCATCGACGAGGGCAAGGCCGCCGCGATGGGCGGCATCGTGTCCGGTGCCGTGACCGGGCTCGCTGCCGATCTGGCCGCGGGGGGCCTCACGTTTGGTGCGGGCATGTTGACCGGTGCGCTGCTCGGCGCATTGGGCGGCGCGGGCATCGCACGTGGCGTCAACGTCGCGCGCGGCACCACCGATGATGCGGTGCGCTGGGACGACGCGTTTTTGCACCAACTGCTCACGACGTTGTTGCTGCGCTATCTTGCGGTGGCACATTACGGACGTGGTCGCGGCGAATGGCAGGCGAGTGAATATCCATCATTCTGGCGCGCGCGCGTGACGGCGGTGCTGGCGGTTAATCGGGCCGCAGTCGACGCGTTGTGGACGCTGCGCGCCACGAGCGTTGACGACGTGCAACGGCGCGAAGCGGCGCGTCAATTGTTGGCCGATACGGCCCGTGAATTGCTCGACGATTTGTATCCGCCCGATTCCGCCACGTCGGCCCTCTCCTCGTAGGGAACCGTAGGCGAGGCTTCAGCCTCGCTGGAAGTGTGCTCTCGCTGGAAGGGCACCTACGCTGGATGTCTGCGCGAGTCTGAAGCCTCGCCCACATCGTGCTTACTTCGCGCCCTCGTCGCGCCTGCGAATTCCACGACATCATCGGCCAAGGTAGGATGTCGTCATCATGCCGAACGCGATCGCCATCCGCTTCCGACTTCGCATCACCAAAGGCGACGACATCGCTGTTGGACCCGGCAAGGTCGATTTGCTCGAAGCCATTGCCCGCACGGGCTCGATCACGTCGGCGGCGAAGGAGCTCGGCATGTCCTATCGCCGCGCCTGGCTGCTGGTGGACACGATGAATCGCACATTCAAGACTGCCGTGGTGGTGACCGAGGCGGGGGGCACCCGCGGCGGCGGCACGGCGTTGACGCCCAGTGGCGCCGAAGTGGTGCGTCGTTATCGCAACATCGAAAAATTGGCAGCCAGTGTTGCGGCGCCGGATATCCGGGCGTTCAAACGACTGCTGGAGTGAGAGTGTGGAGAGTGTGGGGTCAGACACGAGACTATTGCTTGGCTTCGCCGCAATAGTCTCGTGT
>JBDTTY010000149.1:0-6594 GCA_040007975.1 Betaproteobacteria bacterium
CGCGTGCATCTGCGTGTTGAAACTGTTGAGGCGATCGGGCCGATTGAGGGTGATGCGCGCAATGCCGCCGGCACGCTCGAACAGGATGGTCTTGTCGGTCATGGGCGCAGGCTCAAAGATGAACGCGATGTTGCACGACGCGGAATCGGTTGGCCACATACGCCGAGTCGGTCAACGACGCATTGGCTGCGGGATTGGCGCCGGTGCCGTGATAATCCGAAAACGCCGCTGATTGGTTGACGAACACCGCGCCGGTCAGATTGATCGACAGCGCCACGCCAACGTCTTCCGCCACGGCGATGGCTTGCGCGATCACCTCGTCGCGGGTTGAATACACCGACAGCGTCAATGCGCCATGACCATGGACCGCATCACGAGCGATGGCGAGGCTGTGGCTGGTGGAATCGGTGGCGATCACGAACGCGATCGGTCCGAACCATTCGTTGAGATAAATGGCGCGATCCGCGGCATCGAGCCGGACCAGCAATGGTGTGCGGACCACCGCATCGGGAAACGTCGGGTGCGCGATGGTCTGCACATCCAGGACAACAGTGCCGAGTCCGCGCGCCGCCTCCAACCGACGCAATACGCCGTCGTTCTGAATCGCCCCCAAAATTTCGACGGCACGTACCGGATCGGCGACCAGCTTCTGCACGGCGTCCGCAATCGCCGCCGAAACCGCGTCAAACGTCATCGGACCGTCGGCCGTATCGATGCCGCCACGGGGCACATACAGATTTTGCGGCGCCGTGCACATCTGCCCGCTATAGAGTGCCAACGAAAACGCGATATTGCGCGCTACGGCCTTGATGTCGGCAACGCTGTCGATGAGCACCTGATTGACGCCGGACTTTTCCGTGTACACCTGCGCCTGCCGCGCGTGCTCCTCCAGCCAGCGGCCGTTGGCCGTACTGCCGGTGAAGTCGATGATGCGCACCTCGGGCCGCAGCGCAAGGCGCTGCGCCGTATCGTCGCCCGCCTCGTGCGCAAACAGCGTGACGACGTTGGGATCGAAGCCCGCCTCCAGCAATACTTCACGCGCGATCTTGACCGTGATCGCGAGCGGCAGGATCGCGGCGGGATGCGGCTTGACCACGACCGCGTTGCCAGTAGCCAGACTGGCAAACAGTCCCGGATAACCGTTCCATGTCGGAAACGTGCAGCAGCCGATCACCAGCGCCACGCCGCGCGGCACGGGCTTGAATGTCTTTTGCATCCGGATCGGCTCGTTCTTGCCTTGCGGCTTTTCCCACACGGCGGACGCCGGGATTCGGCGGAATTCCTGCCATGCATACGCCACCGCCTCGAGGCCGCGATCCTGCGCATGCGGCCCACCGGCCTGAAATGCCATCATGAACGCCTGACCGGTGGTGTGCATCACGGCATTGGCCATCGCGAAGCTGGCCTTGTTGATCCGGGCCAGAATTTCGAGCGACACCCCCGCCCAGACTTCGGGACCGGCACGCCGCCATTGTTCCTGCGCGACGGCAATGGCCGCGAACAAGGCGTCCATTTCCGGCTTCGGGTACGTCACGTTCAGCGGCAGTCCGTAGGGCGATGTTTCGCCCGCTACGTCGCCTACGGTGGCTGACTGCTGCATCGCAAATCGTTTGCCCAGCAACGCGTCGAATTCGGCCCGACCTGCTTCTGCAGCGCCCTCGCCGTAGACTTTGGGACTGGCGGACTCGGGATACGCGCTCCAATACGTGCGCTCGCCGATGGCCTGCACAGCACGATCGAGGGTGGCCTGATGGCGTTCATAGAACGGATGCGACACGTCATTTCTCCTTCAACGCGCCGCACCGATGGCGGCAGACGGGGCCGATTGCCCCAGATGGCAAGTTTACGCGGTACCGGTGTCGTCGAAATTGACCGTGACACGGTCGGTCACCGGATAACTCTGGCAGGAGAGGATGAAGCCCCGTGCCACTTCATAATCCTCGAGCGCGAAATTGACATCCATGTCCACTTCGCCGTCGAGTAGCTTGCAGCGGCAGGTGGAGCACACGCCCCCCCTGCATGAATACGGCAATTCGATGCCATTGCGCAAGCCCGCTTCGAGAATGTTTTCCTTCGACTTCTCCAACATGAACGTCCGCGTGGCGCCATCCATAATGACGGTAACCTCGCAGTCCGCGTGCCCCGGCACGGGCGCCACCGCTGACACGTGCGTGCGTTTTGGAATGCTGGCCGCAAAGCGTTCGATCTTGATTCGGGCCTCGGGCAACCCGGCCGCCTTCAAGGCCGCGGTCACGCCGTCCATCATGCCTTCCGGGCCGCAGACAAAGACCATGTCCACATCCGTGACCGGCACCCAGCGCTGCAACAATGCCGCAGCCTTCGCTTCGTCAATGCGGCCGTGCATCAATTCGATGTCCTGCGCCTCGCGCGACAGAATGTGCACGAGATTGAAACGGTGGAGATAACGATCCTTCAGCGATGCCAGCTCTTCCTTGAACATCACGGTGCCGGACGCACGGTTGCCGTAAATCAGCGTGAACCGTGAGGACGGCTCGGTGGCCAGCGTGGTCTTGATGATCGACAGCAGCGGTGTGATGCCGCTGCCGGCGGCAAAGGCCAGATAGTGGCGTGAGGCCGACGCGTCGAGCGCGACGTTGAAATGCCCCAGCGGCGGCATGACATCGATCGTGTCGCCCGCCTTGAGGGCTTCGTTGGCCCATGTGGAGAACACGCCGCCGGGCGTCTTCTTCACCGCAATGCGCAGCGCGTCTTCCTGCACCCCCGCGCAGATCGAATAGGAGCGCCGGACATCATCGGCGCCGACGCGCGTGCGCAGCGTCAGATGCTGGCCCTGCGCGTACCGAAACTGTTCGCGCAGCGCCGCAGGAACTGCAAACGTGATGGCCACTGCGTCGCGCGTTTCGCGTTCGACGCGGGCAACGGTCAATGGATGGAATTTGCTCATCGTAAGGCGCGTCCGGCGTCTTGAAAAATTGCGCTCAATGCGGCTTGAAATAGTCGAAGGGTTCGAGACATGCGTCGCAGCGATACTGTGCTTTGCACGCGGTCGAGCCAAATTGCGACACCAGTCGCGTGCGCGCCGACGCACAGCGCGGACAGGGCACCGCATGTTGCGCGAGACGCAGCGGGCTGATGCCGGTGACGTCAATTTGCGCGGCGCGCAGATGGGGCGGCGCAATGCCGAAAGCGGCGAGACGCGGTTTCGCTTCGGGTGCGATCCAGTCGGTGGTCCACGCCGGGGCCAATTGCGTCACCAACTCCACGTCGTCGACACCGATGGCGGCCATGCTCTCGCGTACCAGCATTGCGATCAATTCGGTGGCCGGGCAACCGGAATACGTGGGCGTCAGCACGATGCGCACGCAACCGTCCACTAGCTTCACGTCGCGCACGATGCCAAGCTCGACGATGGAAATGACAGGCACCTCGGGATCGAGGACCGTGGACAACGCGTTCCAGATCGCGGCGGCGGGTGCGAGCGGTATCGACACAAATTGCGTGGCGTTGGGCGAGGCTGAAGCCTCGTCTACGGATCCTTTAGCGACTTCGCGTGGCGTGGCTTTGGGCGAGGCTGAAGCCTCGTCTACGGATTGTTCAACGACAACGCGTGTAGACGAGGCTTCAGCCTCGAACGGCGCAGCGCTCACCACTGCGCCCCCGGATGGGCGCGTTGCAGATGCTGCATCTGGGCGAGCAAGGGCCCGAGATGTTCGGTGTGAATGCCCTGCCGTCCACCGCGATCGTGACTGCCCTGCATCCATTCGCCCTGCGGTCGCGTGAGCGTCGCCTCGGTCAGCACGGCGTCGACGGTCAGCAGCCAGGGCGCGCGCAGCAACGAAGAATCCACGGCAATGCCGGAATCGACCAACATCCGGTCGATCGGATCCTGCGTAAACATTTCGCCGGTGTAGGTCCACAGCGTGTCAAGCGCGAGTTGCATCCGCTGCTGCGACTCCGGCGTACCGTCGCCCAGCGCGATCACCCATTCGGCGCTGCGCTGCGTGTCATACGACACTTCCTTCACCGCCTTGGTCGCGATGTCGGCGATGCGTTGATCGGTGGATGCCGTCAAGGCGCGCAGCAACAAGAGGTGCGCGTGATCGAAATAGAACTGTCGCGCCATCGTCATCGCAAAGTCGCCATTGGGCATCTCCGCCAACTGGATGTTGCGATAGGCGCCGTCCTCGCGCAGAAACGCCAGCTGATCCTCATCGCGACCGGTGCCCCGCACGCGCGCTTCAACCTCGCCTGCGTAGCTCAACCACAGCCGACCCTGCCCTAGAAGATCGAGGCCGATGTTGGCGAGCGCAATGTCTTCCTCCAGCACCGGACCGTGACCAATCCACTCACCCAGCCGCTGCGCGAACACGACGTCGGTGTCGGCCAGGCGCAACAGATACTCGAACAGCGCTTCGTCGGTGGTCATCGCCATCAGCCCACCGTCAAATGTGCTTGACGCCATCCGGCATCGGGAAAAACGTCGGATGCCGATAGACCTTGTCGTTGGAGGGCTCGAACAACGCTTCGCGGTCGCCGGGACTCGTGGCCACGATGTCGGTGGACTTCACCACCCAGATCGAGACACCTTCGTTGCGACGTGTGTAGACGTCGCGTGCATTGCGCACAGCCATCGCCGCATCGGGCGCATGCAGGCTGCCCACATGTTTGTGTGCGAGACCATGTTGTGAACGAATGAAAACTTCCCACAGCGGCCATTCAGCGGACATCGATGTCTCCTTCAATCCTGTCGATCATGCAAGTGGCAGTCATGCGGCCACCTTCGCCGTCCGCGCGGCACGCTTTTGCGCATGCGCCACGGCGGCATCGCGGACCCATGCCCCGTCGTCCCACGCCTTGACGCGCGCGGCGAGACGCTCGCGATTGCACGGGCCATTGCCTTTGAGTACCTGATGAAACTCGGTCCAGTCGATCGCGCCAAAGTCGTAGCGATCGCGCTCGGTATTCCACTTGAGATCAGGGTCGGGCATCGTGATGCCGAGATAATCTGCCTGCGGCACCGTCTGGTCGACAAAGCGCTGGCGCAGTTCGTCGTTCGACAGCAATTTGATTTTCCACGCGGCCGATTGCGCGCTGTGCACACTGTCGGCATCCGGCGGGCCGAACATCATCAGCGATGGCCACCACCAGCGATTGAGCGCGTCCTGCGCCATTGCCTTCTGCGCCGGCGTGCCGCGACACAGCGACACCATGATGTCGTAGCCCTGCCGTTGATGAAACGATTCTTCCTTGCAGATGCGCACCATCGCACGCGCATAGGGTCCGTACGAGCAGCGGCACAGCGGAATCTGATTCATGATCGCCGCCCCGTCGACGAGCCAGCCGATGGCGCCGATATCCGCCCACGTGAGCGTCGGATAGTTGAAGATCGACGAATATTTGACCTTGCCGGCATGCAGATCGGCGACCAACTGATCACGAGATACACCAAGAGTTTCGGCAGCGCCATACAGATACAGGCCGTGCCCGCCCTCGTCCTGCACCTTGGCCATCAGGATGGCCTTGCGCTTCAGCGATGGCGCGCGGCCGATCCAGTTGCCTTCGGGCAGCATCCCGACGATCTCCGAATGCGCGTGCTGCTGGATCTGCCGGATCAGCGTCTTGCGATACGCGTCCGGCATCCAGTCCTTGGCCTCGATCTTGATGTCGGCGTCCACGCGATCCTGAAACGCGCGCTCGTCCGGCGCCATGTCTTCGCGTCGGCGGACATTTTTCAAGCCGGTTTCGACCAGTTGGGCATACATGCGGGGTGCCTCCTCGATGCGGACTGCGGAGCCTGCAACTGCAGGTTTGCCATTATGATACAGTTTTGAAATGCGTCAAGACTATTCTGTATCACAATCCGCGGCCTCAGGGACCGCAGCGACCGCGCCGAACTCCGTGGTGGCCCGATGGATCAAGCGCACGTTGGCCGCCGATCCGCCTCGCGCAAAGTCACTGATCGTGACCGTCTGGGGCGACGCATTGGCACCCCACGGCGGCGCCGTCTGGCTGGCTGGACTCATTCGGCTGATGGCACCGCTGGGCGTCAACGAACGGTCTGTGCGCACCAGCGTATTTCGGCTGGCACGCGATGGCTGGCTGGCCGGCACTGCGATCGGACGCGTCAGCCGCTATGCCCTCACCCGCGAAGGCGCGCGGCGATTCGATGATGCGCATCAACGGATCTACAGTCGCCCGCCGGAGGACTGGAGCGGGACGTGGGATCTGGTGCTGGCCGATCGCGTGATACCGGCCTTGCGCCCGGGACTGCGGGACGAACTGCGCTGGGCAGGCTTCGGGGAAATAGGCGCCACAACATTTGTACGTCCTCGCATCGCTGACCAGACCGCGCCATCAATTTTGGCCGCGCGCGGCATTGCCGAACGAGCGATCACCACGCAGACGGTGGACGTTGCCGGATCAGGCGCGTTGATCGACGCTACCGGCGAGGCGTGGAATTTACAGTCGCTGGCCGCTGACTATCGCCACTTTTTAAAACATTTCGGCACGGTGATCGATCACTTTCGCGTCGACGACGAGCACGATCCGGCCCAGTGCTTCGTGGTGCGCACGCTCTTGATCCATGAATATCGGCGCGTGCTGTTGCGCGAC
>JBDTTY010000150.1:0-6590 GCA_040007975.1 Betaproteobacteria bacterium
AACCAGCTTCCTTGATTCAGTCCGGGTGAACAACCTTCATAGAAATCACAACTAGGTCCCGTTGACACCACTTTCATTTCTGCGGAGCCAGGGTTTCGCTGCAACGCTGCCTACTGCCGGTCGCTAAACATTCGTTCGCGACCGGCGTAGTTTTTCGGGAAAGTACTAATGGCTAGCCCCGCCGCCGCCTCACCCGGACCCATGAGCACGTCGCAGGAACCTCGCGGTCGCCGCGATCCGACAATGCCCGCCGTCCGGCGGTCCGCCGCACCATGGCAGGATTGGTTGTTCGAGCACACGACGATGTTCTTTGCGTTGTTTGTGCTCGCCATGTTGTTGGGCATCCTGCTCGCGCTTGGATTCACCGCGTGGCCTGCACTCGACAAATTCGGCTTCGGCTTTTTCGTGACCAACGAATGGAATCCGGTCACCAGCCAGTTCGGGGCGTTGGCGCCGATCTATGGCACGGTGGTGACGTCGGTGATCGCGTTGATGATCGGCGTGCCCGTGAGTTTTGGCATCGCGCTGTTTCTGACCGAGATGTGTCCTGCGTCATTGAAGCGGGCATTGGGAACGGCAGTCGAATTGCTGGCGGCCATACCGTCGATCATCTACGGCATGTGGGGTCTCTTCGTATTCGCGCCGCTCTTCGGCGACTACGTCCAGCCGCTGCTGCAAAAGACATTCGGCAATCTGTGGATCCTCGGGCCGTTGTTCCAGGGTGCTCCCAACGGCATCGGAATGCTGTCGGCCGGCATCATCCTGTCGGTGATGATCATCCCGTTTATCGCCTCGGTGATGCGCGATGTGTTCGAGATCGTGCCGCCGGTGCTGAAGGAGTCGGCCTACGCCATCGGCTGCACCACGTGGGAAGTGGTGTGGAACGTGGTGCTGCCCTACACCAGGGTGGGCGTGATCGGCGGCGTGATGCTGGGCCTCGGCCGCGCGCTGGGTGAAACGATGGCAGTCACGTTCGTGATCGGCAACGCCTATCGGATTCATGCGTCGCTGTTCGAGCCCGGCAATTCGATCGCCTCCGCGCTCGCCAACGAATTCAATGAAGCCGCGGATCCGGTGCATCGCGCCTCGCTGGTAGCGCTCGGACTTGTGCTGTTCGTGCTCACATTCATCGTCCTGTCGCTGTCGCGGATGTTGATCGCGCAATTGGCGAAGGGCGAGGGCAAGAAGACCTGACGAGGCGATGATGAATGCGCGCTATCAAAAACGTCTCTTCGTCAACCGGCTCAATCTGGTCATGTCGCTCGCCACGATGGGCTTCGGGATGTTTTTCCTGCTGTGGATTCTCGGTGTGCTGTTCTGGCAGGGCTTCTCGGCGTTGTCGCTCACGCTGTTCACGCAGACGACGCCGCCGCCCGGATCGGCCGGCGGTCTGGCCAACGCGATCTTCGGCAGCGCGATCATAGTCGGCGTGGCCACTTTCATCAGTACGCCGATCGGAATCCTGGCGGGTATTTACCTTGCCGAGTTTGGCAAGAACGGCTGGATTGCCAATGCCACGCGCTTCATCAACGACATTCTGCTGTCCGCGCCGTCGATCGTGATCGGGCTGTTCGTCTACACCGTGTATGTCGCGCGAGTGAATCACTTCTCGGGATGGGCAGGCTCGTTTGCGCTGGCGCTGATCGCGATTCCTGTCGTCGTCCGCACCACCGAAAACATGCTCAATCTCGTGCCTGGCAGCCTGCGCGAGGCAGCAGTCGCGTTGGGCGCACCAATGTGGAAAGTGATCCTGATGGTGACGCTGAAGGCGGTCCGCGGCGGCGTGATCACAGGCATCCTGTTGGCGGTGGCGCGCATGTCGGGTGAAACGGCACCACTGCTATTTACCGCACTGAACAATCAGTTCTGGAGTACGGACATGAATGCGCCGATGGCGAATTTGCCGGTGGTCATTTTCCAGTTTGCGCTCAGTCCGTTTGACGACTGGAAGTCATTGGCGTGGGCAGGCGCATTGCTCATCACGCTTGCCGTGCTCATCATCAACATTCTTGCCCGCTCGGTTTTCCGGCAGGCCACGATTCGCTAGGGAGTACGGGATGAACATGCAGACCGCCATGATGGCGCGGCCCGAAGTGAGCGCATCGTCCATGCTGCCGACCACGGCCAAGATGTCGATTTCCAATCTCGACTTTTTCTACGGCAAGTTTCAGGGATTGAAGAACATCAATCTCGAGATCGCGGAAAAGCGCGTGACCGCGTTTATCGGACCTTCGGGATGCGGCAAGTCAACGTTGCTGCGTACGTTGAATCGGATGTATTCGCTCTATCCCGGCCATCGCGCGACCGGCGAGATTCGCTTCAACGACCAGAACATCCTCGAATCCGGCGTCGATCTCAACATGCTGCGCGCCAAGGTGGGCATGGTGTTCCAAAAACCGACGCCGTTTCCGATGTCGATCTACGACAACATCGCCTTTGGCGTTCGCCTGTACGAAAATCTTGGCTCGCGCGACATGGACGAGCGTGTGGAGTGGGCGCTGACCAAGGCGGCGATGTGGGGCGAGGCGAAAGACAAATTGAAACAGAGCGGCATGGCGCTGTCGGGTGGTCAACAGCAGCGGCTGTGCATCGCGCGCGCCGTGTCGGTGAAGCCCGAAGTCTTGTTGCTGGATGAGCCCACGTCGGCGCTCGATCCCATTTCCACCGCCAAGATCGAGGAACTGATCACCGAACTCAAGGCCGACTATACGATCGTGATCGTCACGCATAACATGCAACAGGCGGCGCGCGTATCCGACTTCACGGCATACATGTACCTGGGAGATCTGATCGAGTTTGGCGTTACCGACCAGATCTTCTTCAAGCCCAAGCGCAAGGAAACCGAGGACTACATCACCGGCCGCTTTGGCTGATCTGGCGCAAGCCTGGAGAACGCAATGACCGATCACACGCACAAGCAATTCGACGCCGAAATGGAGGCGATCCGCAGTGGCGTCCTAGCGATGGGTGGCCTGGTCGAGACCCAATTGTCGCGCGCCATCACCTTGCTGCAGGAAGGGGAGAGCAGTGACATTCTCGATCAGGTTGGCGCCGACGAGCAGTTAATCAACAAGATGCAGATCGACATGGATCAGCAGTGCAGCCAGATCATCGCCAGGAGGCAACCGGCGGCCATTGATTTGCGGATGATTCTCACCGTGACCAAGATCGTCAATGATCTCGAGCGCATCGGTGACGAGACCAAGAAAGTGGCCTACAAGGCGTCGCAAACATCCGGCCATCATCGCCTCGGCCAGGTCCGGTCATTTGATGTCGCACGCTCTGCCGAGCGCGCACGCGGCATGTTGCAATTGGCGCTCGACGCGTTTGCGCGACTCGACGCGATGGCCGCGGCCGAAGTGATCGATCTCGATGAGGAGATCGACGCCGCGTTTTCGGCCACGATGCGGCAATTGATCAGCTACATGATGGAAGATCCGCGTACGATCACCTCGGCGCTCGAAATCGTGTTCATCGCCAAATCGATCGAACGGATCGGCGACCACGCGAAGAATATTGCCGAGGCCGTCGTGCAGGTCGTCAAGGGCAAGGATGTGCGTCATGCCACGGCGCAGCAGATCCGCGCTGAGGTTGCGGAAGAATGAGCCCTACCATCATGGTGGTGGAGGACGAGCCGGCGATTCTGGAACTGCTCAAAGTCAATTTGATCGACGCCGGTTACGACGTTAAGGCTGCACCCGATGCCGAGACCGCGCAGCGGATGCTGAAGGATTCGCTGCCCGACCTGCTGCTGCTCGACTGGATGCTGCCGGGGCTTTCGGGTCTTGCGTTTGCCAAGCAATTGCGGGCCAATGCAAGGACCAGGGAATTGCCGGTGATCATGGTCACCGCGCGCACGGACGAAGCCGATCGCGTGGCCGGTCTCGAGGCGTGGGTTGACGACTATGTCACCAAGCCATTTTCGCCGCGCGAGTTGAAGGCACGCATCAAGTCGGTGTTGCGTCGCCGCGCACCCGAGACCGGACAGGAACCGATGTCCGCCGGCCTGTTGAAACTTGACCCGTCGACGCACCGCGTGACGGCAGATGGCCAGCCGGTCCCCATCGGCCCCACCGAGTTCCGACTGCTGCGATTTTTTCTTGCGCGACCGGAGCGCGTGCACACCCGCACGCAACTGCTCGATCAGGTGTGGGGTGACCATGTCTACATCGAGGAGCGCACGGTGGATGTGCATATCCGCCGATTGCGACTGGCACTGGAACCATTCGGTCACGACCATCTGATCGAAACCGTTCGCGGCAGTGGTTACCGGCTTGCCGCTCCGCGGTGACCTCAGTCGCGGCGCTCTCCCTTGAAACGTGTCATTACATTGATCCAGACACTCAGCACGCCGGTGGTGGTGCTGGCGATCGCCTTGCTGGTGTGGACAACAGCGGGTGCGACGCCGGCGTTGCTCGTGCTGGTGGTAGGGTGGGGCGCGATCCTTGCCCATCATGCGTGGAACCTCGAGCGGTTGACTCGGTGGGCGTCGGCGCCGTTGCCAACTCCGGTGCCCGAAGGTAACGGCCCGTGGCGCGCGCCATTCACCGCGTTGTATCGCCGCGTACGCTCGCGCGCAGCCTATCAACGCGATCTCGCACATACGATCGAGCGCTTTCAAAGTGCGGCCGAGGCCATTCCCGACGGCATGGTGGTGCTCGATGCATCGGATAGGATCAAGTGGGCCAACGCACGCGCCCAGGCACTGCTGGGCTTGGATCTTGCGCATGATGTCGGCGCGCCGCTGGCCAACCTTGTGCGGCAGCCGGAATTCGTGCGCTATCTGGAGATCGGCGATTTTATCGAGCCGATCACGATTGATTCGCAACGCGACAGCGGTGTGACGCTGTCGATCCAGATCGTTCCCTTTGGAGTCGAGGAAAAGCTGCTGATCAGCCGCGATATCACCCGCATCGAAGCCGTGGCGCGGATGCGCCGCGATTTCATCGCTAACGTCTCACACGAATTGAAGACCCCGCTGACGGTCATCAGCGGCTTTGTCGAAACACTGCTGGAACTCGACCTTGATGAGCGTCAACGCACGCGCTTTCTGCAGCTGATGCAGGAGCAGTCGGGCAGCATGCAGCGTCTGGTCGAAGACCTGCTGACGCTATCGGCCCTTGAGAGCGAGCAAAATCCGCTGGCGGACGAGCAGTTCGCGATGATGCCCTTGCTGCTGCAGATTGCTTCCGATGCCAAGGGTCTGTCCCATGGGCACCATGCGATTGCGCTTGATCTCGGGCAACCAGCAAGCGTTCTTGGCAGCCGCGACGAACTTGCCAGTGCGTTTAGCAACCTGGTGTCCAACGCGATTCGATACACCCCGGAAGGAGGCACCGTCACGCTGGCGTGGCGCATCGATCCCGACGGCACGGGCGTGTTCGGCGTCACCGATACCGGCATCGGGATCGGACCGGAACATCTGCCCCGATTGACGGAGCGCTTCTACCGGGTCGATCGCAGTCGTTCCCGTGCCACCGGCGGCACCGGGCTCGGACTTGCCATCGTGAAGCACGTACTGCTGCGTCATCAAGCAGATCTCGAAATCAAAAGCGCGCCCGGAACGGGCAGCACGTTTGCCGTGCGGTTGCCGGCGCGGCGCGTGGAGTGCCTCAAGGCGCCGCTGGACCATGTCGGAATCCCTGTAGGCGAGGCTTCAGCGTCGCAAGGCAACCCACGGTAGGCGAGGCTTCAGCCTCGCATCACGCATACCGGGCATTGCAACGACCGAGGCTGAAGCCTCGGCTACATCTCGGCTACACGTCTAAAGGCATGCGGGGGTTTACCATTTACCAATACCGCATTGCGCTCTTGAACAGCGACTTCAACTCGTCGCGACCGACATCGGCGGGTGCATTGCGGATCACGCGGTACTGCGGCTCAGCGCCATCGGCCAACGCCTCGATCTGCGCGTCACCGAAGCCCAACGCCTGCAAGCCATTGGGCATGTTGGTCGCACGCATCAACTGAATGACGCGCGATGCCAATACTTCGCCGGCATCCTCGGGGGCGGCGTCGCGCGTGTCGGCACCAAGACAGCACGCGCAGTGCAGATGGCGCGCCGGATTCTTGGGCGCGGTAAAGCGCCACACCGAAGGATTGTTGAGCACCACCGCCATCCCATGCGGCACGAGTGATTTTTCGGGCGGATACCCGTCGACATGCCAGTCGCGCGCAAGTCCCGAAACGGCATAGGACAAGCCGTGCGGCAAGTGGCACCCCGACGCGTTGAATGCAATGCCGGCCAGCATGGCCGCGTACATCATCTCGGTGCGAGCTTCGTGATCCGCGTTGTCGCTGACCGCGCGCACGAGGAATTTGCCGACGATGCCGAGCGCTTCTGCGGCCAGCAGGTCGGAAAACGGGTTGGCGCCTTGGGATACCGGGCGGTCCACACCGGTGACCGGACTGGCGCGGCGCGTGTAGGGGCGCGAGGTGATCGCTTCGAGCGCGTGGCTCATGCAATCGAAGCCCGTCGCCGCGATCGCCATGGACGGCAATGTGCGCGTGACCTCCGGATCGATCAGCGCAATTGTGGGAATTAATCGCCGCGAGATGATCCCCGTCTTGGCGTTCAGCGAACGCAGGTT
>JBDTTY010000151.1:0-6554 GCA_040007975.1 Betaproteobacteria bacterium
CCACACTCTCTGACCCCACACTCTCTGACCCCACACTCTCTGACCCCACACTCTCTGACCCCACACTCTCCAGCAGTCTCGTGTCTGACCCCACACTCTCCAGCACGCAGTCCCACCCGCTGATCGTGACGTCGACGTTGCGGACGTCCACGCCGTGCCGACGCGCATCCTGCACGAGCTGCGAAGGCGCGTAGAAACCCATCGGCTGCGAATTGAGCAAGGCGGCACAAAACGCGGCTGGATGGTAATGCTTCAACCACGCCGACACATACACCAACAGCGAAAAGCTGGCGGAATGCGACTCGGGAAAGCCGTATTCGCCGAAGCCCAGAATCTGCTGGAAAATCTGTCGCGCAAATGCTTCGGGCAAACCACGTACGCCCATGCCATCGATCAATCGCTGCTCGAATTTCTCGAGGCCACCCTTGCGTCGCCAGGCAGCCATCGAGCGACGCAACTGGTCGGCCTCACCGGGCGTGAATCCGGCGGCGACAACGGCCAGCTGCATCACCTGCTCCTGAAAGATCGGAATGCCCAGCGTGCGTTGCAACACACTCTTGACCGCATCGTTGGGATAGGTGACGGCTTCCAGGCCTTGCCGGCGCTTCAAATACGGATGCACCATGCCACCCTGAATGGGCCCGGGCCGCACGATGGCCACTTCGATCACGAGATCGTAGAAGCACGCGGGTCGCAAGCGCGGCAGCATCGATTGCTGCGCGCGCGACTCGATCTGAAACACCCCGATGGTGTCCGCGCGCTGACACATCGCGTAGACCGCGGGATCCTCCGCCGGAATGTCCTGCATCGCGAGCGGTGCGCCGCGCGCGGCACCAATCATGTCGAGCGCGCGGCGAATGGCCGAGAGCATGCCCAATGCCAGACAGTCGACCTTGAGCAACCCCATCGCGTCGAGATCGTCCTTGTCCCACTGGATGACGGTGCGATCCACCATCCTTGCGTTTTCCACCGGCACCATCCGCTCGAGCAAACCACGAGCGATGACAAAGCCGCCGACGTGCTGCGACAGATGGCGCGGAAAGCCCTGCAGCGCACCGGCCAGTTTGGTGAGACGCACGATCACCGGATTGTCGGGATCGAAGCCGGCCTCGCGGATGCGCGCCGGATCGATCGTGCGCCCGTCCCACCACGCGAACATGCCGGTGAGGCGATCCACCTGCGCGAGATCGAGCCCCAGCGCACGACCGACATCGCGCACCGCACTTTTGGGGCGATAGGTAATCAGCGTGGCGGCCAGTGCGGCGCGCTCGCGGCCATACTTGGTGTAGATGTACTGCATCACCTCTTCGCGACGGTCGTGCTCGAAGTCGACGTCGATGTCCGGCGGTTCGTTGCGCTCGCGACTGATGAAGCGCTCGAACAGCATGCTCATCCGGGAAGGATCGACCTCGGTGATGCCAAGTGCGTAGCACACCGCCGAGTTGGCGGCCGAGCCGCGCCCCTGGCACAGGATATTTTTCGAACGCGCGAATGCGACGATGTCGTGGACGGTGAGGAAGTAGGGCTCGTAGCGCAGCTCGCTGATCAGCGCCAATTCGTGTTCGATCAGCTTGCGCACTTCCATCGGTGTGGCCTCGGTGCGAGCGTAGCGACGCGCGAGTCCCGCGTCGACCAGATGCCGCAGATGGCCTGCCGGGGTGGCGCCGGGCGGCACCACTTCCTCGGGGTACTCGTAGCGCAATTCGTCGAGCGAAAACGTGCAGCGCTCGGCGAGGTCGATGGTGGCGTCGAGGCACGCGCGCGGATACAGCGTGGCGAGCCGCGCGCGCGACCGCAGATGCCTCTCGCCGTTGGAGAAGAGCGCATAGCCGCATTCGGCCAGCGGTGTGCGCAGGCGAATGGCGGTCAAGGTGTCCTGCAGCGCGCGTCGCGACCGCGCGTGCATGTGGACGTCGCCGGCGGCGATCAGCGGCAGCCCGCACGCGTGCGCGCGCTGCTGCAGGGATTGCAGGCGCGCGCGATCACCGGAACGTGCAAAGAGTCCCGCCCCGATCCATGCGCGGCCTGGAAATACGTCGGCGAGCCAGCGCCCGTCCCCCGCAACGCTTACCGCCAGACAGCGTGGTGCCGCTGCGGCGACATCATCGCGCGTGAGTACATAGGTGCCCTTGGCCCCCTGTCGACGACCACGGGTGATGAGTTGCACGAGATCACCATACGTGTCGCGGTTGGTGGCGTAGAGCACGAGCTTGCTGTCATCGACGAGCGTGAACTCGCTACCGATGATGAGCGGCAAGCCGACATCCTTGGCTGCGAGATGCGCACGCACCACGCCGGCCACCGAGCACTCGTCGGTCAGTGCCAGCGCCGCATAGTCGAGCGCATGCGCACGCTCGACCAGTTCGTCCGGCTGCGAGGCGCCGCGCAGGAACGAGAAACTGGACAGGCAATGGACTTCGGCATACGGGGGCAGCATCGCATCAGTATACCGTATGAATATACGGTATCAAGACCGAACGCCGACTGATGTCAATGGGAAAATTACACCTCGGCCAATGCACCAACAAGGGTCATGGCGAATTCAAACCGGCTAAGATGGATCCATGTCTATCACCGCGGAACCACGGCGTTCCGCTCCCTGATCCCCATGTCCGCCATCGACTTTGACCGGTTTTACCGCTATCCCGAACTCACCGAACTGCTGCATGCGCTGGTTCGGGATCACCCGCACCTCGTGGCGATCGAATCGATCGGCAAAAGCTTTGAAGGGCGCGACATCTGGGTGTTGACGGTCACCAACGCCGCCACCGGGCCGGCCGCCGACAAGCCTGCGTTCTGGATCGACGGCAACATTCACGCGACCGAAGTGGCCGCATCGGCCGCCAATCTCTACTTCCTGCACACGCTCGTCACCGGCTACGGCCATGATGCGGATGTCACGCGTGCGCTCGACACGCGCGCGTTCTACATCTGTCCACGCATCAATCCGGATGGCGCCGAATGGGCGTTGGCTGATCATCCGAAGTGGATCCGCTCCAGCACGCGCCCCTACATGAAAGGGGACCCGGAACTCGAGGATCCCGAAGGCCTGACGGTGGAGGACATCAACGGTGATGGCCGCATCCTGCAGATGCGTATCGCCGATCCCAATGGCGTGTGGAAGACCCATCCCGACGAGCCGCGATTGATGATCCGCCGCGAGCCCACGGAAACCGGCGGCACCTACTACCGCGTGTTGCCCGAGGGTCATCTCGACCACTACGATGGTTTTACATTGCGCATCAAGAAAATCCCGCAGGGTATCGATCTCAATCGCAACTTTCCGGGGTCATGGCGTCAGGAATTCGAGCAGCGCGGGGCGGGGCCGTACCCTGCCTCCGAACCCGAAGTGCGTGCCGTGGTCGACTTCATCATCGCGCATCCCAATGTGACGGGTGGCATCGCCTTCCACACCTGGAGTGGCGTGTTGCTCCGGCCGTTCGAAAATTTGCCCGACAGCGATATGCACGCCGAGGACTTGTGGGTCTATCAGGCGATGGGCAAGAAGGGGACCGAACTCACCGGCTATCCCAACATCTCGGTATTTCACGAGTTTCGCTACCACCCGAAGGAAGTGATCGGGGGCACGTTCGACTGGCTCTACGAGCATCTCGGCATTTACAGCTGGGTAGTCGAGATCTGGGCACCGATGCGTGAAGCAGGAATCACCGATTACAAATTCGTCGACTGGTTCCGCGATCATCCGCCGGAAGACGACCTCAAGATCCTGCGGTGGAGCGATGCCGAACTGGGGGGCCTTGCGCACGAGCCGTGGCACGCCTTCGATCATCCGCAGCTGGGGCCGGTCGAAATCGGGGGCTGGGATCGGTTCAACGCGTTTTCCAACCCACCCCTGCCGCGGCTCGAGCGCGAGTTGCAACGCTTTCCCAAATGGCTGCTGTGGCAGGCGCTGATTTCGCCGAAACTGGAATTGGTGCACGCCGCGGCCGAAGGCACGGGCGCCGGCAACTACAAGGTCACGCTGGTGGTGCAGAACACGGGCTGGCTTCCCACTTACTTGTCGAAGCGCGCGTTGGCGCGCCAGACCGTTCGCGGCGTGGTCGCGGAAATTGCGTTGCCGGACGGTGCAACACTGGTCCACGGCAAAGCGGTATTGGAAGGCGGGCAGCTGGAAGGACGCGCCTACAAGCACACGGGAATTTCGTTCTGGGGCGATCCCAATCTAACCGAGGATCGCACCAAGATCGAGTGGATGGTGCGCGGCAAGTCGGGAGACGTGCTGCAACTCACCGCACGGCACGAGCGTGCCGGCGTTGTGCGGGTGTCGATCACGCTGACCTGATTCCGCTGCCATGCACGCACGGCAGCGGGTTCAAGTTTTCAGGCGTCGTACTTGAACGAAAGTGACACGCGTGCGCGGTAGGCCACGACCTTGCCGTCTTCGATTTTCATGTCGAGTTTGCTGACTTCGGCAACGCGCAGGTCACGCAGTGACTTGGCTGCCGTCTCCACCGCGTTCTTGGCGGCGGCTTCCCACGACACCTTGCTGGTGCCGATGATTTCGGTGACGCGGTAAACGCCGCCGGACTGGTTCTTTTTCTTGGCCATGTAATTTTCCTCGTAGCTGTGAAGAGGCGCCGAACCTGATTCGCATGCCTCGGCTTTCCATCATAGTCGCGTTGCGGCAACCGGCATAGTGTGCCCCCCCGGTCCGGCGCATGCCGCCGGGATGCCACCAGCACAGATCCCGGCCAACTGCACATGGAAGGTTGCCGTTTCGCCGTAAAATAGGCTGACGCCACCTCGTGTGCCGCCGATCCCGGTTCACGCATCCCAGCGCGCGGTCGACCATGCCCAACGCCTTCAATTTTTCCGAGTCGCCATTCGACAGCTTGACCCCGGATGAACAGGGCCTGGTGCGCAACAGCGTGGACATTGCATATTTTCGTGCCGGCGAGACCATTCTCGATGTCGGCGTCGCTCCCACCCATCTGTTCGTGATCATCAAAGGCGTCGTCAATCAGTATGACGACGGCGAGCAGAGCCATGTCTATGGCGTCGACGACTGCTTCGATGGTCGTGGACTGGTGGCGGACAAGGTCAGCAGCCGCTTCGAGGCAGCCGAAGAGGTCGTGGCCTATCAGCTTGCAAAAAAAACGGTCAGCAGCCTCATTGCCAGCAATGCAACATTTGGCGCGATGCTGTTTTCGGATCTTTCCAACAAGCTCTCGGCGATCTCGCAACGGCAAAGTCAGCACGAATTGCAGTCGCTCAGCATGGCGCGCGTCGACGAAGCGTTTATGCGACCTGCCCATTTTGTCGACGCCGACACGGACATCGTGTCGATTGTCAAACTGTTTCAGGCCGAACGCATCACCACCGTGCTGGTGCGAGACTGTGCCACCGTACCGCCGCGACTGGGCATCTTCACTCACACCGGGTTGCAGCGCGCCATTCTGCATGGAACACCGCTGCATGAGCTGCCGGTGCGCCGGCTGGCCAATTTCTCATTGATTTCGGTGCGGCCGTCCGACCAGTTGGGCGATGCGCTGGCGGTGATGATCCAGAAGCGGGTGCATCGTGTGGTGGTGGCCGAGCTTGGTGTCGATGGCGCGGTCGACAACGAGCGCATCGTCGGGGTACTGGAAGCGCTTGACCTCTTCAGCTTCCTGTCGAACCACTCGTACTTGATTAGCATCAAGATCATCGAATCCACCAGCATCGTGCAACTCGCGCAGGCCGCGCAACACATCAACCGGTTGATCGCGCTGCTTCAGCAAAGTGGCACCAGGATCAGCCTGATCGGGAGACTGGTGCAGGAGCTCAATGCGCGCCTGTTCGAACGTACGTGGCAACTGATCGCCCCGGCAGATCTGGTCGGCAACGCTTGCCTGTTCGTGATGGGGAGTGAGGGGCGAGGGGAACAACTGCTGAAGACGGATCAGGACAATGGTCTGATTCTGCGCGATGGCTATGCGCCGCCTGCTGACCTACCGGAGATTTGTGCCCGGTTTTCGGCGGCTTTGCGCGAGTTTGGATATCCCGATTGTCCGGGCAACATCATGGTCAGCAATCCGCAGTGGCGGCAAACGGCCAGCGCCTTCGGGCAGATGACGCGCCAATGGCTCGTCACACCCACGCCGGACGGCCTCATGGCACTCGCCATCTTTCTCGACGCGCATGTGGTGTGTGGTGACCCCACGCTGTTGGAGGGCGCGCGTCAAGTCATTTTTGGTCTGGTCACGGACAATGATGCAATGCTGGCGCGGTTTGCGTCCGCGATGAATTCGTTTCCGGAAAGCGGTGGCTGGTGGAATCGGTTGCTGTTGCGCGGCGATCTGGACGAAGCAACGCTCGATCTCAAAAAAGCCGGCATTTTTCCACTGGTTCACGGCATTCGCAGCATGGCATTGGAGCAGCGATTGCCGGAACTTGGTACGGCGGCGCGTATTGCCGCGCTGGTCGCCGCAGGCAAGTTGACGCCGGCAATGGGCGCCGATCTCACCGAGAGTCTGCATTTCTTCATGGCGCTGAAGTTGAAAGTCGGTCTGGCCGAAATGCTTAAGGGCGGCGTAATCATGGACGTGATTAAC
>JBDTTY010000152.1:0-6528 GCA_040007975.1 Betaproteobacteria bacterium
CAAGCCGTTGCCGCTACGCGCGCCGCGCCGCCGCTGACGACGCGGCGGGACCCACCCGCAACGTCGTCGAAATCGGTGTCGCACCGATCGCCTGCGCGCGGCGCACGCCCCAGCCGAACAACATCGCGTTGAAGGCCCAGAATTCCTTGCTGTTGGGACGCACCAAAAAGTCGTCGGTGAGATTTTTTACGGTGAACGACACCAGCAGCGTGAGCCCGACCAGTCCCAGCATGGCCAGCGTCGCGTCGTTGATGCGCAGAAACCGCCAGTATTGCCACGCGAGAGTGCCCAGCAGCGCCGTCAACAGCAGTGCGCCGATGGCACCGGTCTGCAACCATTGGCTGACGAAGATGTTGTGCGCATGGGCAAGCATCGGATCCCTGAGTTCGCCGCGCAATTCCTCCCGCAAAATGGATTTGCCGAAGCCGAACCCCAACCAGGGCCGCTCGCCAATGCGGCGGAACGTGTGCTGCCAAAGCGCGATTCTGGGGTCGTCGGTAAACGTCTGCGCCACCGAGGCATTGGGCGCGTAGTCGCTGCGCGCGCGATGACCGAGCGCGTCGACAAACAGCGCGGTCAGGATCGCCAGCAACAGTGCCAGCACGGCCACCCAGCGCCACGGCGTCCGGCGCAATCGCGCACGCCATCGCCACGCCGCGAACAATGCGGCCACGACAAACCCGGCGGCGAGTGCGAGCCAGAACATCCGGTTTTCGGTGATTCGCGCGGCCATCAGGATCAAGGCAAATACGATCATGACAAGAGCGATCACGAGCGGTCGCGTGCCGAATCCGGTGGGGCGGGGCGCCAACAGCAGCGGGAGCAACGGCGCCGTCAGCACGAGATACGTCGAAAACGCGCCGGCACCGCCATGTGCCCTTGAAAGTGCGGTGTCGAGGTCCTTGATTTCTGCGCCGGTGGCGACCACGATCGCGAGAACGCACAACACGGTAGCCGTCACCAACGCAGCGAGCACCAGAAGTCGCAATGCAAGGCCCGACCGGGCCGCGACGTAAAAAATGAAGGCAGTGCAAAGTCCCCATCCGACTTCGGTCCCGAGTTCGGCGGCGGAGAAGGCCGGATGAATCGACCACAGTAGCGATGCGGCCGACCAGCCGGCCCATGCGCCAAAGGCCGCCAGCAGCGGCCGCGGCGGCATCGGGATCGCTTCACCGTCCGACCAGATCGCGCCCAGGACCAGCCAGAGGGCAAGGATCAGACTCAACGCGAAGGCAACCGAGCGCACATAGGTAAAGCCACTCGTCGCGATGAAGACGAGATACACGGTGGACCACACCAGCAGACTGAAGCGCAACAACACGAACGTGCGTGCACGCAATTCTGCCGGGCGACCGGGTCCGCGCAGCAAGTTCTTGCGGCGATCAATCGGCACGAGCTAAGTCCGGATGGGATCGACAACTCACGTCCTCGATGATTGCAGTGAGTGCATGATCGACATCGTCAACCGAGAGATTGCGTACGTCGTCGTCGCGTCCCAACAATGCATGGTGTTTGAGCGCGGGATTGGGCGACGCGCAGCCCTGCTTCAGGATGCCTTGTCGCGGATCCGACCAGAGCGAGACCACATCGAGCGCACGATTCTGCTCAAGATAGAAGACGGCGGTCAGGATGCCGCTGTCCGGAGCAAGTAGGACACGGCATTGCGTGCGCACCAGCGCCAATAATTCATGGAGTGACGTGGAACCCCGCACATCGGTCACGTTGGAAAACTCGAAGCGCGGTTGGGGGGCATTGCCAAACAGCAACCACTGCACACCGCGTTCCGCCGGAAATCGCGCAATCAACGCGCGCCATGACTCGGCGGGCCAATCCTTGACGTAGCCATAGTACTGCGCCGTTTCCGAGTTCACATGGGCGCCAATGACGATGCGACCATCGATTGGCGGCGCGAAGTGGAGCGCTTGCGCATCGCGCGAGGCATCCCATACAAGGCGTGGCGCAAACGTTTGCCGCTGCCCGTCCAGCCAGCGGGTGGGATCGGGATCCGCAAATACGGTGGGTGGATGGCGAAAGACGATGCCGCGGTTCTCCGCCATCCGTAGCGGGTCGACGGGCGCATCCCGCGCGAGGTCGTCGACGATGACGACGTCGTCGACGCCGGCAAGCGCCGCCATCTCGGCGAGATCCGGGCGCGTGACCACGACAATTCGGCTATCGGGACAGCGCGCACGTATGCGCGCGAACAACGGCACGAGTCCCAACGCGATATCGCCCAGTCCGCGGTTCCAACCGAACACGAAGTCGCGGTTCCCGGTCTTGATGGCGGCATCCAGCGCGCGATCAAACGGGGTGCCGCGCAGCCGATCCGACAGCGCGCGGCGCAGGCGGCGAATGCTGAACAGTCCGCGAGTACGCAGTCTCATCAATGGGAGACGATCCGTCGAATGTGCGACACGAGTGGTCAATGGGCGGTGGTCGCCATGCGGATGCGGTGTCGGTGGAACGGATGCTTGTCGTGCCGTAGCGCGCGGCGGTGGCTGGCGGAGCTCGCGGTCCATTTGCCGCTGCCGGCGGCGCAATGCAACGCAATGATGCTGAAGTATAGGCTGCGCGCTATGGCACAGGCAACCCAAGGTGATGCGGATTTCGGGTAGACTTCGCGCCGCACGTGCGCAACATTCGTCGCGACCATTGCGGCGCTTGATGTGCCGCGCCGTTCGCGGCTCTCGACACGCCGCGCCCATCGCGACCCTCAATCGCTTCGCCGGTCGCGTTTCGCACATCCGCTCGCGCCGGAAAGCGCACGCCAACGACCCTCCCATGTGCGGCATCGCGGGTTACATCAGCGCCACGACCTATGCTCCGGAAATTCTGGAGGCGATGACGCGCTCGCTTGCCCATCGCGGGCCGGATGACGCGGGCTTCTGGTCCTCCGGGCCGGCGCATTTCGGATTTCGGCGGCTTGCCGTCATCGACATCGAGGGCAGTCCACAGCCGATGGCCACAGCCGACGGCGCCCTGGCCGTCGTGTTCAACGGCGAGATTTACAACTTTGTCGAGCTGCGCGCCGAATTGGCGGGCGGTGGCTACGTCTTTCGCACGGCGGGCGATGCCGAAGTGCTGCTTGCCGGCTGGCTCGCGTGGGGCGAGCGCATGGTGGAGCGCCTGCGCGGCATGTTTGCCTTCGCACTGTGGGACACGCGAACGCAAACGCTGTTTGCCGCGCGCGACCACTTGGGCGTCAAGCCGTTGCACTATGCGTGGGACGGGCGCACGCTGGTGTTCGGGTCCGAACTCAAAGCGGTGCTGGCGCATCCAGGCGTGCAAGGCAATATCGACGCCGGCGCGATCAAGCTCTTTCTCGAGTGCCAGTTCATTCCGGCACCGCATTCGATCTATGCGGACATCAAGAAACTGAAGCCTGCGCACACGTTGACGCTGCGCAGGGGCAATCTCGTCATCGCGCCGTACTGGCGCCCGGATTACAGCGACAAACTCATGCTATCCGATGCCGATGCGGAGACCGCGCTCGACCTCGAATTGCGCGCATCGGTGCGAAGCATGTTGGTGGCGGATGTGCCGCTTGGCGCGTTTGTCAGTGGCGGCATCGACTCCGGACTCATTGCCGCCTTGATGGCGGACCTCACCGGGGGCCCGATCGATACATTTAATCTCGGCTTCGAAGGCGGTGTTGCCGTCAGCGAACACCGCGAGGCCGCGGCGGTCGGCAAACATATCGGCAGCCGTCACCACGTGTTGATGCTGTCGCCCGACCACGTGCTCGACAGCTTTGACCGATGGATGGATGTCTTTGACGAGCCCTTCGCCGACCAGGCAGCGTTGCCCACGATGTTGCTGTCGGGCTTCGCGCGTCGTGCAGTGACCGTCGTATTGACCGGCGAAGGTGCAGACGAAGTTTTTGGCGGCTATTCGAACTATCGCAAGCGCGTGCGCGAGGAGCGCCTGACGCGCTGGCTGGCGCATCCCGCATCGCCGCTTCCGGCGTTGGTGCGCGGGCTTCCTGCAGGGATGCGCAAGGATCGACTGCTGCGCAGCCTCACCGAACCTTTGGCGCGACGCTATCGGACGATTCCCAACGTCTTCGACGTGGTGCTGCATCCAGGTCTCTTCAGCCCGTCGTTTCTCGCGGCTACTGCCGCCGCACCGGATGTGGGTGCATTTGCGGCCGAGGCATTTGCGGAGGCTGGTGATGCCCCGTATCTTGACCGACTGCTGCATGTCGATACGCGGTTGTGGTTGCCGGATGACCTCCTCACCAAGGTCGATCGCGCGACGATGACGCATTCGCTGGAGGCGCGTGTGCCGTACCTTGATCATCGCTTCGTCGAATTCTGTGCGCGGCTTGATCCCGGGCAAAAAATCCGCGGCAAGACCCACAAACATATTTTGAAGCGAATCGCCGCGCGCTACCTGCCGCCCGAGATCGTGCATCGAGGCAAGCAGGGCTTCGTGATGCCATTGTCGGAGTGGCTGGCCGGTCGACTACAAGGTGATCTCGACCGTCAGCTCGGTCCGCATGGCCTTGAACGTCGCGGCATCTTTGCCGCAGGAGCATTGCCGCGCCTGTTGGGCGAACACAAGAATGGACGCCGCAATCATGCGGGGCGACTGTGGGCATTGCTGATTCTCGAGCGCTGGTTTTCGCGCTACGCACCCGATTGGACGTGCCGATGAAGCCGCTGTCGATCCTGCACACCGAATCGTCGACCGGGTGGGGTGGACAGGAACTGCGCATCCTCACCGAAATGGAAGGCATGCAGCGGCGCGGCCATCGTGTTCATCTCGTGACGGCGGGCTCGGCGGAAATTCTGCCAGCGGCGCATGAACGCGGTCTTTCCGTCGATGGATTGCCGATTGAAGCGAAAAAACTGCCGGGCCTGCTGGCCATGCACCGCTGGGTCGGTCAACATGGCCGCGATTTCGACGTGATCAATACGCATAGTTCGACCGATTCGTGGCTGGTCGCATTGGCGCGTCTTGGCCGCCGAGGGATGCCGCCGATCGTGCGACCGCGCCACGTGTCCACACCGGTCAACACTTCGCGTTCGACGCGCTGGTTATACGCGTCGGCAACGGCGGAAATTGTCGTGACGGGGGAGGCCCTGAAGACGCAGCTCGTACGCGACAACGGCCTCGACCCCGCGCGCATCACGTCGGTGCGCACCGGGATCGATCTGAACCGCTTTCGCCCGCTTGACCACGCTGCGGCACGAGGCACTCGTGGTGTCGATGCACGACCTGCGGTGGTGATTCTCGCCACGCTGCGCGACTGGAAGGGCCACGACGAACTGCTGGCGGCGTGGACCACGTTACGCATCCAGGTTCCAGGCTGGCAGTTGCTGATCATCGGTGATGGTCCGCGCCGTGCGCATCTCGAGGCGCGTGTCGTCAGTCTCGGTCTCGCCGCCGACGTACGCTTCACGGGCAATCAACGTGATGTGCCCGAGTGGTTTGCATGCGCAGATCTCGCGGTGCTCCCGTCATGGGGTGACGAAGGGGTGCCGCAGAGTTTGATGCAGGCCGCCGCCTGCGGATTGCCGGCCGTGTCGACGACGATCGGCGCGATCGGGGAAGCGGTGCGCGACGGCGAAACCGGCATCCTCGTAACGCCGAAAAATGTTCCGGCACTGACCGAGGCCATGGCGCGCCTGATGAATGACGCGACATTGCGGCAGCGAATGGGAGCCGCGGCGCATCGGTACGCGCAGGCCAACTTCGGGATCGACCAGATGCTCGACGGTATGGAGCACGTGTTCGAGCGTGTAGCGCGGGGCGATCGCTGATGTGCGGGATCGGCGGCCATTTCGGCCGTGCCACCGGATCCGATGTGCGCGCGCGGATGATGGCAGCGCTGGCCAATCGTGGCCCGGATGCGCAGCATCTCGCCACGTTTGCCGATGACGGCGCGCGGATGGGTGATGATGACGTTGCGCCTCACGGCTTGGTGCACGCGCGGTTGTCGATCATCGATCCGCGACCCGAGGCCGACCAACCGTTCGGCACCGAAGATGGGGCGGTCTGGATCTGCTACAACGGCGAAGTGTATGGATGGCAAAAGGACGCCCTTGCGTTGCAGGCGGCCGGTGCAATCTTTCGCACGCGCTCGGATACCGAGTTCATTTTGCGGGGCTATGAAGCTTGGGGGATCGAAGGTTTGCTGCCACGACTGCGTGGCATGTTCGCCTTCGCACTGGTGGACTTCCGCACGCGGCGCGTGCACCTCGTGCGCGATCGGCTCGGCTTGAAGCCGCTGGTCTACGCGCATCTCGGCGGTGCGCTTGCTTTCGGTTCGACGGTACGCAGTGTATTGCCGTGGTTGCCACGCGATGCGCGTGGCCTGTCGCCCACGGCCATCGATGCGTATCTTGCGCATCGCTATGTTCCCGCGCCGCGCACGATCTTTGCAAACATTGCACGCCTGCCCAACGGTCACCGCCTCGAATACGCGCTCGACGGGGGTGCGATGACGCAACATCGCTATTGGTCGCCGCAGGCCACCGCAAGTGACGACTGCGGTCGCCTGCTCGACGAGGCCATCGAGCTGCG
>JBDTTY010000153.1:0-6491 GCA_040007975.1 Betaproteobacteria bacterium
GTCTCGAGGCCGCCTTGCTGACAGATGCCACGATACCCATTGAGCGTGCGCTGCTGCGTCACGCCGTCCGCGTGCGCGGTGACGGCCATGCCCGCCATCGCGAAGCGAAAGCGCTGGATGACATCGCCGCCGGTGCTGGTCACGAGTCGTTGTGTCGACGTGCGGATGTCCACACTCGCTTCCCAATCGACGATACGCGGATCAAACCCGGCCTGTCGCGACTCCTCGGCCAGCATGTCGTACCACTCGCCACGTGTCAGGCTGGCGCCGTCGTATCCGGGCGACGTGTACTCACCGGTGGGCTTGGGCATCGGCAACGTTCGCGAGTCGACCAGTGCCAGCCGCGACGTGGCACGAGCCCATTGCGCGGCGCGTTCAAGGGCGGCGGTGAGACCGGCGCGCGACAGATCGCTGGTGGCGGCGTAGCCATAGCCGCCATCGGCATAAACGGTGGCCATGGCACCGCGATCCGTGGTCGCGACCAGCGGCATAGGTACGTTTTTGCGCACGGCGTAACTTTCGCTGCGTTCGTCGACAAAGCGCAGCGACCAGAAATCGGCGCGGAGATCAAAGGCGGGCAGGGGACCGTCAAAAGGCATGGGTGGATTCCGGTGGGGTGGCGGGTCGGCCACAGATGGCCGTTCGCCGCAGGTCGCGATTATCGCTTGCCGGCCCGGGCTGCGCCGAAGGGTTGCCGCCGATCATTCGCGCGTGGGTGCATCCGCTGCGCCGAAGTTGGCCAGTGCGGCGCCGGTCACGCGGGCAATTTGCCAATCGGTCAGAATCGTCGCGCCCATGCGCTCGTAGAAACCGATGGCCGGCGCGTTCCAGTCGAGGACGGCCCACTCGAACCGACCGTAATGGCGTTGACGGGCAACGTCCGCCAGTGCTTCGAGCAACGCGCGGCCAATACCCCGTCCCCGATATTCGGGCAGCACGAACAGATCCTCGAGCCAAAGGCCGCGGCGGCCCAGAAACGTCGAGAAATTGGTGAAAAAAAGCGCAAAGGCGATTGCCGAGCTCTTTCCACCGACTTCCCGCACGATCAAGGCCTCGGCGGCCGGTCGGACGCCAAAGAGTGCGCCATGCAGATCCGCGGCGTCTGCCACGACGAGGTGCGACAACTTTTCATACTCGGCCAACGCCTTGATCAGCAGCAGCAGGTCCGGCACGTCGGCGGCGACCGCTGGCGCCAAAATCAGGCCAGGCGCGATCATGGCAACCGTCGACCCAAAATGATCAGATCGCGTTCGACCCCATCCAATTCCGCCACTCCGGGCAATCGCCCCCAAGATGTAAATCCGACACTTTCGAACAACGCAATCGAAGGCTGGTTGTGACCGAATACGAACGCCAGCAACGACTTCAACCCCAGCGCCGGAGCATGGTGCAGTGCGTGATCAAGCAGTTGGCGGGCGACGCCGGAACGCCGCGCTGCGGGGGCCACGTACGTGCCGATTTCGGCGGTGGCGTGATAGGCGGGACGACCATAAAACGATCGCAACGACAGCCATCCGACAAGTTCCTGTGTTGCGTTGCAATAAACCCATAGCGGTCGGCGTTCCGGATTGAATTCCGCGAACCAGTCCGCACGATCGGCGACGGTCACCGGCGAGGTATCGGCCGTGGCCATGCGACCGGGAATCGACGCGTTGTAAATGGCGACGATTGCAGGTAAATCAGCGGGTTGCGCGACTCGTATCGACACGGAAATGGGGTGATTGGCGAAATTGCAACAAAACGACTCCGACCATTGTAGCAATCGGCGCCTTTCGTTGGCTTTGACCATCCTCGTGTTGTAACTTTGCGATGTGTGCCGGAGAGCGGACGCTTCCAGTCCGTTCGGGGGGCATCAATCATTTATTTCTGGGGGTTTTTCTTATGAATTTTCAGCGGAAGAAAGTTGCGATCGCGCTTGGTATCAGCGGATTCGCACTGGTCGCTGCCGGGTCTGTGTTTGCGCAGGACATCAAAGTCAACGTAACCGGCTCCAACATCAAGCGGGTTGACTCCGAAACCGCCGCGCCGATCGAGACGATCACACGTGAGGACATCCAGAAATCGGGTCTCCAGACGATTTCTGATGTCGTCCGTTCGATCACTGCCAACAACAATGGTTCCGTCTCGTCGGCATTTACCAACGGCTTCTCCGCTGGTGGCTCCGGTGTTTCGCTGCGCGGCCTCGGCCCCAACAACACGCTGGTGCTGTTGAACGGTCGCCGCATGGCCAACTACGGCCTGGCGGATGACGGCCACGCTTCGTACCCGGATCTGCAGCAGATTCCGTTCGACGCGGTCGAGCGCATCGAAGTTTTGAAGGACGGCGCCTCGGCGATTTACGGTTCGGACGCTGTTGCCGGCGTGGTCAACGTGATCCTGCGTCAGCAGTTCACGGGTTTCACCGCGACCGCCTCGGGAGGTACCAATTCCAACGGCAACGGCACGCAGTACAAGGGTGCCATGACCGCGGGTTTCGGTGACCTGACCAAGGACAAGTACAACGTGTTCTTGTCGATCGACGCCCAGAAGCAGGACGCCAATCCGATGAATCAGGGCAAGGACTACATCGGCACCAACAACCTGACGTTCATGGGACTTCCCGACACCCGTCCGGGCAATCCGCTGTCCGGTTATGGCACGTCCAGCCTGCTGGGCAATGTGCGGCCGGTCAACCCGACCACGGGTGGTTCTCCCGGCGCCTATCAGTCGCTGCCGGGCGCCTGCCCTGCCGGCAATGCCGATGCGGGCTTTTGCCGGTATGAAGTCAAGGACTTCCTCGACATCCAGCCGCAGGTCGAGCGTCTCAACGTCTATGCCCGTGGCACGTACAACTTCACGGACTCCATCCAGGGTTACGCCGAATTGTCGTACTTCGGGGTCAAGACCGAAACGCGCAGCACGCCGACCGGCACGCGCGCCAATTGGTACAACCCGTCCAACAACACGATCGCCTCCAGCGTCAATATCATGCTGCCGGTCGGCCACCCGGACAACCCGTTCAATGCGCAGAATCAGGGCGCGCGGCTGTACTACGTCGCCGGCGATCTGGGCGGCCGCGACACCAGTTATGACACTGGTACGCAGCGCTACCTGTTGGGCTTGAAGGGCTCCAACATGGGTTGGGACTGGGACCTCGGTGGCATGTACATCAAGACCGAGTCCGACATCTCCCGCCAAGGGTTCTTCCTGTATGACCGCCTGTTGCAGGGTCTTGCGGGCACCAGCCCGTACGGCTACTACCGGATCGGCGCCAATGCCGGTCTGAACAATCCGGCGATGAACAGCTGGATTGCACCGTCCGCATCGTGGACCACCACGTCCGAAAATACGGTGTTTGATGCCAAGGCATCCAAGGACCTGATGAAGTTGGCGGGTGGCCAGTTGGCATTGGCCGTCGGCTACGAATACCGCAAGGACGAGCTCTCGAATCCGGGCGCGCCAGGTACCGAAACCGGCAACGTGCTCGGTCTTGGCTACTCGGCAGCCTTCGGTTCGCGTGACGTCAATGCGCTGTACGCCGAATTGTATGTTCCGGTCCTGAAGAACCTCGAACTGACGGGTGCCGTGCGTTACGACGACTACTCGGACGTCGGCGGCACCACCAACTGGAAGGTCTCGGCCAAGTGGACCGTCGTACCGTCGTTGGTTCTGCGTGGTACGTACGCCACCGCGTTCCGCGCGCCCGGCCTGTACGAAACCAGTACGGCCAACGCGTCAGCCGGCTTCACGGTTGCCAACGACCCGGTCCGTTGCCCGGTCACCGGTTCGCCGGCGGACTGCCAGGCGCAGGTGCTCAGCATCAACACGGGCAACCCGTTCATCAAGCCGGAAACGTCGGACACGTACACGGTGGGCCTGATCTGGGAACCGACTCCCGGCCTCTCCACCACGGTTGACTACTGGAACATCAAGACCAAGGAACAGATCACGATCGGCAGCGTCGCCGCCGTGGTCGCCAATCCGTCGGGTTTCCCGGCGGCAGTCGTCGGTCGCGATACCAACAACCTGCCGGGCATTCCGAATTCTGGCACGCTGTTGTATGTCGCCACGCCGTTCCAGAACGCCAACAAAGTCGAGACGGATGGTGTCGACCTCGACATCACGTGGAAGCAAAGCCTGAAGGACTATGGCATGCTGACCTCGCAGTTCCAGTGGACGCACGTCTTCAATTACAACCAGACGTTTGCCAATGGCGAGAAGTTCAAGTACGTCGGCACGCAGGGCAACTACGACGTTTCCAGCGGTTCGGCAACGCCGGAAGACCGGATCAACGTCATCATCGGTTGGGCGAAGGGCCCGTGGAATGTCACCGGCACGGTCCGCTACGTGAGCGACTATCAGTCGATCCCGTATCAGGGTGTTACAACGCCGGACGAGTGCCTCTCCGCACTTGATTTCGGTACGTGCCACGTGTCGTCGTTTACGACACTTGACCTCTCCGCTTCGTACGGCGGGTTCAAGAACTGGAACATCTTTGGTTCCATCGTCAACGTGTTCAACAAGATCGCTCCGTTCAACCCGGCGGCCGCGTACGGCAGCATCAACTACAACTACAACTACGCGTTCTCGGGCGCCACGGGCACCCAGTTCAACCTGGGCGCACGTTACACGTTCAACTAAGCGGGCAGCAGTCAGCCCCCGCCGGGTTCCGGACCATTGGCCAGCAACTGGCAAGCGTCCGGACTTCGGTGGCAAAATCCGATCCGGCGGGGAAACCCGCCGGATTTTTTTTAACGAGCGGCGTACATCGCGCTGCTCCGTGAGGACACGATGATGATGAAGAACGTATGGGTGGGTCTCGTCGTTGCCACGGCGTTGGCGCTGGCGCCGGTGGCGCACGCGCAGGACAAAGCGGGCGACATGACGGACATGCAGGCGTTGGCCACGGCGGTCAAGACCGACAAGAAGGCGCTGGTGGCTTCCACGCTTCAATTGACCGACGCGGAGGCGAAGAAATTCTGGCCAGCCTACGAAGCCTACCGGCGCAGCGTCGACATGGCCAATCGCCAACGTAATTTGGTGCTCGAAAGTCTCGTTGGATCCAACAAGCCGATCTCCGACTTGTATGCCAAGAGTCTGGCCAGCGAACTGGTGGCGTCTGATGATGCCGAAATCAAGGCGCGCCGCACGCTGTACAAACGCGTGATGAAGGCGCTGCCAGCCAAAAAAGCCGCGCGCTACCTGCAGCTCGAAAGCAAGATCCGGGCGTTGCAGGCGTACGAGATTGCGGCGGCCTTTCCGTTGGTGAAATAGCCGCGCGTTACCGGGTGGCCAGCGGTTCCACGACGGGGCGCTCGATTTGCACGGACGCCACTTCGCGTTCGCGGATGCCGATCACTTCGATGGTGGACGGAATGATCGTGACTTCGATCGGTGCGCCAGGCGCGACCTTGGTGGCCGCCAATACGCGCGCATCCGGATTGGCCGCATCGAACTTGGCTGGCGCCACGACGAGAAGTCCGATCGTCAAAGCGGTCAATGCGGCTGCAGCCAACGCGATCGCGGTGCGGGGGCGGGCGGGTTCATAGTTGTTCATGGGTGACTCCTTGGTGGTGCTCGTGCATCTGCTTCCGGCTGCTGTGTGTCATTGGATGCTGTTGCCGGTGATTTCGGATTCGCTGTCGTTGGTGGTCTTCTCCGACAATTTCGGCGGCGAATGCTTTGCATCCTAGGCAACGGTTGTTGCATGCGAAAGTACGAAGTGACGAGTCCGCCGAATTCGGGGTCGAGGGCGCTACATGACCGACGAATTGCACCGGCCGAATGCGGCGGATATACCTACTCTGCGCCCGGCGTCCCGCCGGCGCCCACTGAAAAAGGTGCGGCCCGACTGCTGAAAATTCGCCAATGACGCCCTTGGGAACGGCCGCCGGCATGGGGTGGCGGCAGCATCCACTAGAATGAAATGCCTAATTTACGTTTGGACTTTTCCGTTGATTTCGGTAGAATCCTGCGACTTTTGATTGAAAACTTGGCCCTGCCACAAGCAGGGCCAACGTTATTTGGCGCATGAGCGCCGGGCCATGGGGGGGCACCCTCGTGCTGCACCGCGGGTGACCGGATACTCCCAGCGATCGCTGGCGTCCGACTCCCGCTTGCTGCATCCGGACGTAGCGGTAATCCGTCTCGAACGTGCAGACGAGTTACCCTCTTTCCCGGGCGTGCCTTTCTATGGGTCCGCGCCCGTGCGACTTATAGCGCCCACTTCGTTCCACTGTCCGACCGAACATATTCGTCTGGAGATCACATGTTGAAGAAGATCCGTCTGGCCGCGCTCGCTGCGGTCCTGCTGATTGTCGCGGCCCAAACGGCGCCGTTGCTCGTCCCGCAGGCCCTGGCCCAGTCCCCGGCCGCAGCACCGGCGGCCCCTGCAGCCGCGGAAGCGCCGGCGGCCCCTGCAGCACCGAAAGCGCCGGCCGCCAAGGCGGCGGAAGTGATCGATAACCCGTACGGTCTCGAAGCACTGTGGAAGGGCGGCGACATCGTCGCCA